>DASTDQ010000561.1:0-4307 GCA_035710305.1 Vicinamibacterales bacterium
CGGCTGACTCCAGGACTCAAGGCTCGTCGAAGCGACTGCATGGCGTACCGATACCGGCTGCCCGCAGTGTTGATGCTGACGTCGCACCGGTCCGCGATCTCCTGAAACGTAAGTCCTTCGAAGACCTTCAGATACACCACCTCACGCTGCTCCGCCGGCAGCGTCTTGAGCGCCTGATCGATCATCATCCGCTCTTCCTCGGTGGCGTCCGGCGACGCCCGTTCGAGGACGGGGTCCCCGACCTCATTGCGCCGGCGCCGTCGTCGAAGAGCGCTGTAGCACGTGTTCCGAACCGTCGTGGCAAGGTACGCAAACGTGACGTCGAACCCGCTACGATCGGAGGCCCGAGCGATCTGCAGAAACACCTCCTGAATGGCGTCCTCGGCGGCCGCCCGGTCGGCCAGTAACAGCACCGCATATCGGTACATCCGCGGGCCGTAGGCCTCGTACAGCTCGGCGACGGTTTGTGCAAGCAACCCTAGCGAATGGGTTCGGCGTTGAAGATCAGACCCACCTGGTTGCTCACGAACGCAAACCCGCACGGATCGACCTTGTCTTTGATCATGAACCAGTAACCCCGTTCGGTGACGTCGAGTGTCAGCTCCCAGTCCGGCAGGATGTCCGTGCCGGGAATCAGCGAAATGCGCTTCATCGTCGCGTTCGTCGACTCGCGCATTCTGGATGCGGCGGCCGAGTTAGCGAGTTCCTCGTGACGCATGTAGAGCCCGCCGCGCAATCCAGCCTCATTGGCCTGCATGGTGTTGACGGCCCTCGTCGCTGCCAGCGCTTGAAACCGTCTCGCAGCCTGTTCCGCGGTCTCCGTTGGACCATGCAGACATTCCTGCGCGTCAGCCGTTCCGGCGGCGAACGCAAGGTACAGAACTACGAATGCCGCCTGCCGCTTTCGCATCGCCTTCCTCCTTGCAGCACCTGATGTGTCGTCTGACTCCAGTCGAGTCTCTGCGGCTTGTCGACTAAAGAACGCTCGAGGCCCCCTTTCTTGTCTGCTTAGTGAAAAAAGCCGCCCGTGTTGCTCGAAACGCGCGATGATTAGGTCAACGGGAGGTGTTTGCATGCCACGTGCTCCCAGGCCACCGGCGCCAACGCCGGTCAGTCTCCCCCAACCCAAGCTGATTCGTAAAACACGAAATGCCCCCTCGAGGGCGCCGGCGGCGGTTCCGCACGAGCTGATCGCACTTCATGCCTATTGGCTGTTCCTCGAACGGGGCTGCGTGCATGGACACGACCTCGACGACTGGTTCATGGCCGAGCGCGAACTGCTCGAGTCGCAGGCCGCCCCCGTCAGGAAAGCGGCCAGCGCCTGAGCGTTTGACGGGACTCGGGCTCTTTCGCGTCCGTGGAGGCTTGCCGGCGAGTCCGCGAATTCTCAGACGTTCTTCGTCAGCGCGTAAACGACGCGATCGTCTCGACGTGCGCCGTATTCGGGAAAAGGTCGATCCCTTTCAGCGAGTCGAGCCGATAACCCGCGTCCGCGAGCGTGCGCGTGTCGCGCGCGAACGTGGCCACGTCGCACGACACGTAGACGATCTGCGGCGGACTCAGCCTGATGATGTCCGCGGCTGCCTCTTTCGAGAGACCCGTGCGCGGCGGGTCGACGATGACCGTGGCGTCCGCGGCGTCGGAACGCCGCGCCTCGGCCAGGAACGTCTCCACCTTGCGGCGTGCGACGGTGACGCGCGGAGCGAACGGCTCGGCGTTGTGCTGGAGATCGGCGCCGCTGACGGGATCCGCTTCAACGAGCGTCACCGGATCCCTTCCTGCCGCGGCCAGCGACAGCCCGAACAGGCCGACTCCGGCATAAAGGTCGATCACCGGCCCCTGCTCGACGAGCCCGGCCACGCAGCGGACCAGCGGTTCGAGCAGGAAGCGATTGCCCTGAAAGAACGACCTGACATCGCGGCGCAGCCGGACAATCGGCGCGTCCACGTGGCTGACGCGGACAACGTCAGTCACGGCCGGTGTTCCGGCAATGCGCACGACGTCGGCGCGATCGGCGCGCTGCGCGGATAGGCCGGAGAGCCCCTCCGACAACGCGGCGAGCGGTCGAGGATCGGCGCCTGCCACGAGCTCCAGATGACACGCGCGCTCGTCGCCTGCCACGTTCTCGGCAAGCTCGATCGCGCTGACGCCGGTGAACCGTGCCGAGGCGAGCGTACGCTCGGCCGCCGCAATCCAGTCGGCCGTTGCCGCGAGCAGCTGGCCGGTCGCGGCCGCGTCGCACAACCGGTGAGTGCCCTCGAGGTAATAACCGATGCGCCAGCCCTGCACGTGAAAGCGGGCGCGCATGCGATACCCGCGCTCGGGCGAGCCGATGACGTCTGGCGGCGCCGGAATCGGCATCCGCCCGATGCGGCCCAGCGCGTCCTGGATGATCTCGCCCTTGAGCCGAAGCTGCCGCGCGTAGTTGACGTGCGCGAGGACGTTGCCTCCGCAACGCGCATCGGCCGCCACGGACCGGCGGTCAGCCGAGGGCGACAGCACCTCGACGACCTCGGCGAAGGCAACGCCCTTGCCCGTGCGCTCGAGGCGGGCCGAGACCCGCTCTCCGGGGATCGCGCCCGAGACGAGCACGACCTGCCCCTGATGACGCGCGAGCATGCGGCCGCCGGCGGTCGCCTTCTCGATGTCGAGCGTCAGAAGCATGTCACCGGTTCTTCGTCCGACACACCGAGGCACCGAGACACCGAGGCGATCGTCGTATTTGAACTCGGTGCCTCAATGCCTCGGTGTGTCGTGATCGTCGATGTAAGCGAATCACGTTCAATCGAACGTCAGCGTCGGCAGTCTGTCACGCTCGCGGATCAGGCGATCGACAGCCGCGCGGTGCGACTGCTCGAACAGCTCGGAGGACATACGGCTTCTGAACGGCGCCAGCTCGGCGTCCGCCTCGGCGCCGAGCGCGGCCAGCGCCGACGGGTCGCAGCGGTTTCGAGCGGCCGCCACCAACTCGACGTCGAGTTGAGCGAGGCGAGCCAGAAGCGCCTGCCGCGCGTCCCCGCGAAGCCGCCCTGCGCTCGCGCGCGCCGCGTCCAGTTCTCTCACGATCGCGTCGAGCACGTCGTCCAGGGTTCGATCGGCGCCGGCGCGGAGCGCAGTCAGCCGCGCGATCACTCGATCGACGTGAGCCGTGAGCGACCCGTGCCTGCGAGCGGTCTCGTCCGACCCGGCGGCCGCGTCGTCGCCCGGCAGTGTCGACTGTCCCGGAATGCCCACGGCACGCCGCCACTCGTCGAACACGTCGAGCACGTCGGCTTCGCAGAACTCGACGCGTACCGGTCGTCGGCGCGGGCCCTTCCGGTAGTAGCGCTCGAAATAGCGATCGATGCCGCTGCACGCCACCTTCAGCGGCACTCCCCTGGCCGCCCAGCCGGTGACCTGCTCGAAGGCCGGCCCGACGATCCGGATCAGGTGGCCGTCGTTCTTGCGGCACAGATACGCCTCGATCTGCCGGCAGTACTCGTCGGGCGACTCTACACCCACCTGACTTCTCCAGACGTGATTCGGATCAGCTCCGATCCGGATCTCACCAGCAGCGCGCCGTCCTCGTCGATGCCGTCCACCAGCCCCCGCCGGCTCTGTCCCCCGGCGTCCCATTCAATTCTGCGCCCGAGCGTCGAGGCAGCGCGCTTCCGCCATGCCGCGATCACGCCCCGTCCATCCTCCACGTTGATCTCACCGTACCGCAACGCCAGAGCGGCGAGGCACTCCGCGAGCAGCAGGCCCCGGTCAACAGGACGGCCGAGCTCCGTCTCGATCGACGTGGCTCGCCGCGCGACATCCGGTGGATACGCCGCCGGCAGGACGTTGATGCCGATGCCGAGCACGACGTAGCGCGGCGCACCTTCCGCGAGAATGCCCGCCAGCTTGCGGTCGGCGACGTAGACGTCGTTGGGCCACTTCAACTGGACCTCGAGCCCGGTGGCCTGCGCGACGGCGTCGGCCACCGCAACGCCCGCGGCAATTGTGAGCAGCCCCGCGGCGCGCGGCGTCGGCCTCAGGACGGCCGACATGTAGATCCCGGCACCGGGAGGCGATGCCCACGCGCGTCCCAGCCGTCCCCGGCCGGCCGTCTGTTGATCCGCGACGACGACGACACCCTCCTCGGCCCCACGCTCGGCGAGCATCGTCGCGAGGTCGTTGGTGGAGCCGACCTGCGGAAACCATCGGACCTTTCCCGAGAACAGGTTCAGCCGGGCGCCCGCGACCGCGAGAGCCGCAGTCAGATCGTCGGGCAGAGAAATGGGGTCGGGAGTCATTTCTTGAGGACACTCAAGAAATGACTCCCG
>DASTDQ010000562.1:0-9466 GCA_035710305.1 Vicinamibacterales bacterium
TTCTCGTATCCCTCGCGTGCCCAACTCGCGGTCGCCGGATTGACTGCGGCGCTTGCGCTTGGAGGCTGGGCGGTCGCGGCGCAGCGTGCGGCGGCCAAGGCGACTCCACGGACCGTGACGGCTCGAGGTCCGCTGCTGCCCGGTGAGCAGTCGACGGTCGATCTGTTCGAGAAGGCGCGCGCATCGGTCGTCTACATCAGCACGCAGGCGCGGGTGATGGATGCGTGGACGCGCAACGTCTTCAGCGTCCCGCGCGGTACCGGCTCAGGATTCATCTGGGACTCGAACGGACACATCATCACCAACCGCCACGTCGTCGCCGGTGCGACGGGCGGTGCGCGTGTTCGCTTGAGCGACGGCCGCGACGTCGAGGCGACGGTCGTCGGCGTGAGCGCCGCTCACGACCTCGCGGTGCTGAAAGTGAACCTCGCCAGCCTGCCGCCGCCATTGCCGCTGGGCAGCAACTCGGATCTGCGCGTCGGTCAGAGCACGTTCGCCATCGGCAATCCGTTCGGTCTCGACTGGACGCTGACGACTGGCATCGTATCGGCGCTGGATCGATCGTTGCCGACCGAGGACGGGCGCGGCCTGATCGAGCACCTGATTCAGACCGATGCAGCGATCAATCCGGGCAACTCCGGCGGACCGCTGCTCGACAGCGCGGGGCGGCTGATCGGCGTCAACACCGTCATCTTCAGTCCGTCAGGAGCATCGGCCGGCGTCGGCTTCGCGATTCCGGCGGACACGGTGAATCGTGTCGTGCCGCAGTTGATCGCGTCAGGCCGCTACCTTCGTCCGGCGCTCGGAATCGAGATCGATGACGGACTGAATCAGCTCATCTCGCAGCGTCTGGGCGTTGCTGGCGTCGCGATCCTGCGAACGTCACCGGGCTCGGCTGCCGCGACGGCGGGCCTGCGGGGGCTGCGCACCGAGAGAGACGGCGCGATTCTTCCTGGCGACATCATCGTTGCCGTGAACGGCCAGGCCATCGACAGCGTCGCGCGGCTGCAAAGCCGGCTGGACGACTACAACGTCGGTGACACCGTGCGGCTCACCGTGCTGCGCGACAAGCAGCGCGTGGACGTGCCGGTGCGGCTGCAAGCCAGCACCCAGTAGAGTATGCGCTGTGCTCGTCTCGTGCGCGAGTGCTGCCGGCGCGGGCTGCTCGTCCTCGGCGCGTGACAGAACGCCATCCGGCTGTCGCCGCTGCTCGCGCTGACCACCTCGCAGGCGGATACCGCGATCGGGAACCTCGATCAGGCGCTGGCAGCGATTCGGCTCTAGGCTCTCGGCTTTGGACTCTCGGCTCTGGCCTCGGGGAGGACGGTATGCGCAGCATCGTAGTGGCCCTCGTGATCGTGACAGGAGTCACGGCTATGGCCCATGCCGAGACTCGAACCGTGACTTTCAATCAGGATCCGGTGAATCAGCCACCGAAAGGATTCGAGTTCGGGCTCACCGCCGCTGTGGGCAAGCCGGGCGCATGGGTCGTGCAGGCGGAGGGTAGCAACAGGTTCCTGGCACAGACTGCCCCCGATTCGACGCGTTCGCGGTTCCCTCTCGCCGTTCTGTCCGACGTGACTGCCGGAGACGTGGATCTCTCGGTCCGCTTCAGGCCCATTTCGGGGCTCGTCGACCAGGCGGCCGGTCTGGTGTGGCGGTACCAGAACCAGGACAACTACTACATCGTTCGCGCCAACGCGCTCGAAGACAACGTCGTGCTCTACAAGGTCGAAGGGGGCGTGCGCACCGATTTGCCGCTCAAGGGTGAAGGGCGCACGTACGGCAAGAAGAGCGAGGTGCCGGCAGGCCGATGGAGCACGTTGCGTGTGGTCGCCAACGGACGCGTGTTCGAGGTCTACTTCGACGGCGTGAAGTTGTACGAGGTCGAGGACGCGACGTTCTCCAAGCCGGGGAAGGTCGGCCTGTGGACCAAGGCTGACTCTGTCACTCAGTTCGATGACCTCACGGTCGTCACGAAATAGCCGTGCGCCTCTTCGCGCATCGTCTGATCGTGCCCGTTCTCGTCGTCGTGTTGCCGGGGATGGCATGCCGAAGGCCCGACTCCGGAGCCGGCGAGACACGGACCGTGACGATCTACGTGTCAACCGACCGGGTGTTTTCTGAACCTGTCTTGCGCGAGTACGAGCGCCGCTCCGGCGTCACCGTCAATCCCGTGTACGACACCGAAGAAACCAAGTCCACGGGCCTTGCGAACCGACTCGTGGCCGAACGGTCGCGGCCGCAAGCCGACGTGTTCTGGTCCAACGAGCCCGTTCGCACGGTGGTGCTGAAGTCGAGGAACGTGCTGGCGCCATACACGTCGCCCAGTGCAGACGGGATTCCGTCGGGCCTCGTCGACCCAGACGGCTATTGGACGGGCTTCTCCGCGCGGATGCGCGTCATTGCGTACAACACCAAGCTCGTCATGCCGGCAGAGGCACCCACATCCGTGTTCGACCTGGCCGATCCGAAATGGCGAGGACAGGTCGCGATTGCCGACCCGCGATTCGGGTCGACGTCTTTCCATGTCGCTGCTCTGTATGCAATGGCGGGCGATCAGAAGATGGATAATTTCTTTCGTCGCCTCAAGGAGAACGGCGTACGTGTGGTTGACGGCAACTCGGTCGTCCGGGACCTCGTCGTCCGCGGCGAGGCCAAGGTCGGATTGACGGATACCGATGATGTCAACGTCGCGTTGGAGGATGGACAGCCCATCGCGATGGTGCTGCCCGACAGAGAGGGTCTCGGCGTCCCGGTGATGCCCAACATGGTTTCGCTCATCGCGGGGGCCCCGCATCCCGTCGAAGGCCGCCTGTTGATCGATTACCTCTTGTCAGCCGACGTCGAGCGCCAGTTGGCGCAATCCGAAGCCGTTCAGATTCCGCTGCATAGAGGAGTGCAGGGACCGAGGAACATGCCGCCGATCGACACGTTCAAGCCGATGACGCTCGATTACGCAGCCGCCGCCGCTCGAGTCGACGACGTCACGAATCGCCTCGCGGCGATCCTCGGCTTGTAGCTGCCGTCAACCGCAAAAGCGGCCTTTGTCATGTGGCGAAGTCAACGCAGTCGCACGATCGTGATCGGCGTCGCGTTCGCGGCGTTCGTCGTCTGCTGTGTGCTGCCGATTGCCTATCTCGTCGCGACGACGCTCGGAGCCGCTGGGGGCCCGAGCGCCGCCATCCTCCTCGACAGCCGGCAGCGGGGCTTGCTGTCCAACACGGCGCTTCTGGGCGTGGGAGCCGCCGTCGTTGCGACGGCCATCGGAGCGCCTTTGGGCGTTGCGCTCGCGCGTGTTCCCCTGCGTCGAAAGGCTCTGCTGCGCCTGATCGCCGCCGCCCCCGTCCTGCTGCCGCCATACGTCGTGGCGCTGGCGTGGATCTATCTTGGGGTGTCGGAATGGACGTACAGCATCCCGGCTGCCGTTCTCATTCTCGGCCTCCTCCTGTACCCGATCTCGATGCTCGCGACCGAGGCGGCGATGCGTCGGGTCGAGGGTCGCCTGGAGGAGGCGGCTCTGATCGTCGCGCCACCTCGTCGTGTGTTGAGGCGCATCACGCTGCCGCTCGTCGCCCCGAGCATCGTCGCCGCGGCGCTGATCATCTTCGTGCTTGCGATTTCGGAGTTCGGCGTGCCCGGGTTGCTTCGCGTGCGTGTGTATACGACCGAAGTGTTCACCGCCTTCGCTGCCCTTTACGACTTCAGCCGCGCGGTCGTGCTGGCCGTGCCGCTCCTCGTGGTGTGCGCAGTGGTTGCGGTTGTGGCGGCCGTGTTACTGGGCGAGCGCCTGGTTGTCACCCGCCGGTCCAGCAGTGGGTCGCCGGTCGTGTTCGGTGGATGGCGCAGGCCGGCGGAGGTTGCCATGGTGGGCGTCATTGCGACGGCGGTCGTCCTTCCCGTACTCGTGCTGGGCCGCGAAGCCCTCGCCGGCCGCTCATTGCCTGCCGCCGTTGCTGGATCCGCGGCGGCGATCGTGAACAGCCTGTCGTTGGCGGCAATGGGCGCGACATTGGTCGTGGCACTGGCGCTGTGGCTTGGTCTTGCACAGGCGCGCGCGCGTCGTGCCTACCGGCGTGCCGCACAGGTGGTGCTCGTCCTGCTGTTCGCCGTTCCGAGCACCATTGTCGGCATCGGCCTGATCGGCGTGTGGAACCGGCCCGGCTTCTTTGGCGCACTGTATGGAACGGATGCGATGTTTCTGTTGGCGTACCTGGCGCGCTTCGTGCCAGTGGCCGCACTGATCCTGGCGGCAACGGCGCAAACAGTATCGGTGTCACAGGAAGAAGCGGCCGCCGCAGGTGGCGCGGGATGGCTCCGGACGATCGGCGGTATCGTTCTACCGCAAATGCACGTCGGCATTGCGGCCGCGTGGGTGGTCGCCTTCGTGCTGGCGTTCGGTGAACTGGGTGTCAGCATCCTCGTCGCGCCGCCCGGCGAGGCGACGCTGCCCATCCGCGTCTACACGATGATCGCCAACGCACCCTCCTCGCAGGTTGCCGCGCTTGCGCTCTTCCAGTCGCTCGTCATCTTTACGCCCCTGGCGGCGTTTGCCGCGGCCGCCTCGCTGCGCAAGGTCCCGTGAAGGCAGCACCCGTTGCGCTGACCAACGTCTCCAAGCGATTCTCGACACACGTCGCGCTGGACGACGTGTCCCTTGCCGTGACGGCCGGAAGGGCAGTCGTCATTCTTGGCCCGAGCGGCTGCGGCAAGACGACACTGCTCAGGATCATTGCCGGGCTGGAAGTACCGGAAACGGGGCAGGTCACGTTGGACGGAAGAACGGTCTCGGCAGCGGGTCGCGCCCTCGTGCCGCCGCATGAGCGACGTGTCGGGTTCGTGTTCCAGGACTTGGCCTTGTGGCCGCACCTGACCGTTCTGCAGAGTCTCGACTTCGTCCTTGGATCGACTGAGACTGCGCCCGGCGAACGAGGCCGGCGAGCACAGGAGGCCCTGGCACTCGTTCGCATCGAGCAGTTCTCGGGGCGGTACCCCCACGAGCTCTCCGGAGGAGAACAGCAGCGCGCCGCTCTTGCTCGAGCCATCGTTGGCGAACCTCGTGTGTTGCTGCTCGACGAGCCTTTCTCGAGTCTCGATGAAGAGCTTCGCGCAGACCTTCGGTCCGAACTCGCCCGGCTTCAGCGCACGCTCGATCTGACCACGGTGTACGTCACGCACGATCGGGACGATGCCGCCGCGCTCGCCGACTCCGTCGTCGAGATGCGCGCCGGACGGATCGTCGCCATTCACCACGACCGAAGTCGAACGCAGGACCGGGCGTGAGACGCGATCCCTCTACAGCGCTCGATACCGAATCTTCCGGTACGCCACGCTCCACCCCGGTCGCGGATATGCCTGCAGTCCGATGAACGTAGGAACAGTGCTGGTCGACGGGACACCTCGTCCCGCGTATGGGTTGTCGAACACGCACACCACGTCGCTGTTGAGCGTGACGGTGAATATGCCGCCCTCGACGCGGATTTCGAACGCATTCCACTGGCCGGCCGGCAGCGCCGGCTTCAGCGTGAGCACCTCGTTGTCCTCGCGTCCGTCCTTGCGGTAGATCGCACCAGTACGGTGAATTCCCCGGCCGTCCGGCTGCGCGAGCTCGTCGATCTGCACCTCGAACCCGAAGTCGTCAGCCACATAGGCGGTGTTGTTGTACCCCTTCGAATCGGGATGAGGGAACCGGAGAAAGACGCCGGAGTTCGAGTCGTGCGTCCAGCGCAGCCAATCGAGGCGCAGGATGAAATTCGCGGGCATTGGCGTGGTGCACCAGAACAGGCCGAGGTCGGTCCCCGCCGTCGACTCCAGCGTGCCGTTCCAGACGCGGAACGCCCCGGGATTGTCACGACCCGGCTGGTTCTTGATCGTGCTCATCTTCCAGCCACTCGTATCAAACCCGTTGAAGAGCGCCGCGAAGCCGGCCTCCGGCTCGAATGGCTTCGGACGTCCGAGGTGATCGCCCAGACGGCGAGCCAACGCAATGCCGGTCAGCATCGGGTTTGGCGATCCCACGCTTGGAAATAGTGCCGGTCCGACGACGTACGCATTCTCGACGGCGTGGAAACGCGCATCGGGTGTGGTGACCGAACGCGACGGGTCGGTGCCCATCCACAAGGGACCCGTCTCGTG
Source organism: Vicinamibacterales bacterium (assembly GCA_035710305.1). Lineage (GTDB taxonomy): Bacteria > Acidobacteriota > Vicinamibacteria > Vicinamibacterales > UBA2999 > Gp6-AA40. Next base: position 6,136 of record DASTDQ010000562.1, read on the forward strand.
ATGCGTCGTGCCCAACCCGTCGCGACGCCCCCGCTGTGTCGGGTCCGGATGCCCCTTCGGCGTGTAAAACAACAGCGTCGACAGATCGTCTCCAGGCTGGACGCCCTTGACGCCTTGTGGAGTGAACACCTCGAAGGGCAGCCCTCCCCCAAAGAGCACCGCCACATCGTCAGACGCCTGGTCCATGGCGCTCCAGAGTTCGAGGTCGTGGCTGGTTGGCTGAATCTGCACGAACGCCCGCTCAATCTGAAACTCATCTCTGTCGGGATCGAGGCGGACGAGACTGTTGTGCGCTCCGGGGTTATCGGGGTCCCAAGGCTCCATCTCGCCAATCGCGCGGATCGTGATGACGATGTGCGTGTCCGTCGCGTGCTTGAACGGCTCGAAGTGATCGCCGTCAGGAACCTTCTGCCACAGTTCCGCTTCCGAGTTGCCGCCAAGCCTTCCGAGGCCCGAGGCCGTGATCTGCAGATGAAAGTGACGAACCTTGCCCGCAATGGTCTTGCGGCCCTTGACGAAAAGCGCGGACGTCTGCAGCTCCTTCTCCGCCGCGGGAAGGTTCGCGAGCGCTTCGCGTGGAACCCGGATGTCGAGGTTCGAACGGAGATGCGCCATCAGATTGCGTCCGATCAGGCTGTAGTTCGGAACGCCCCTGAACGATTCGAGCGCAACACGCGTGCTCTCGATCGTGGCGAGCGCGAACACCACCGATCCCCCGTCGGCCAGCTGCACCGTGCCGCGATTGGTCTCGATCGCGGTGACGCGCCTGGCGCCGGCCGCACCTGGTGCGGTCTGGAGGTGCTTCACGTGGCATTGCGGCACGACCATCAGCCGCCGCCGGACGTTATCGTTGTTCGCGTCGTTGATGGCCGCTCGTACGCCTTTCTGCAGGAGCGGGACGGCGCTGAACTTGTTGAACGCAAAGAAGCCGGCCCGCGGTGGCCGACCCTGCACGGCCAGGGGCGCTTCCAGCTTCAGGCGCGCGAGCTCGCCCGGCGGGGTGTTTGGATCCACATCCAGGTGCAATTCGAGCTCGGCGAGAGGGACGCGATGGCGAACCTGCGCGTACTTGTCGAAGAGGCGTTCGCGAAGCGCCTGGTGCAGCGTGCCGAAGATGAAGTCGTTCGTCTGATTGACGCCTATCTCGGCGCTCGCCTGGCGGAAATAGCTGTCTCCGCCAGGCAGCGAACGGAGTTCCGAGACAACCTGCGAGGGCCACGGCAGTGGTACGCCTGACTGAGGCATCTCGGCGGGCAACAATTGAGGAGACCACCCGCCCCAGTACAAGGACCTCCCGCCGACGGCGTACGCCAGGCCGGGAAATGGCGTCGAAGAGTGCCACGCCAGTCCCCACGCCTCTTTTCGCCAGTTACGTCGCTCCTCTTCGTTGCGGCTGTTGTACTCCGCCACGGACGAGGGGTCCGCCACGCCGAGGCCTACCATAGGCAGGTTCTGCCCATGTTCCGGGAGGAGGAAGGGCCCGCCTTCGAGCACGAGGATTCGATACTGTCGTGCCGTATCCCGGAACCACACGTGCTCGGCGAACGCCGCTCCGAAGGTGCCGCCGCCCAGCACGACGATGTCGAACTTCCTGGCATCGAGTCGCTCGCCGCGGCCGACGTCAGGTTGCGCCTCCACACGGGTGCTGCTGACCGCCTCGTCGAGTGTGTTGCAGAGATAGCGTCCCAGGACGTCTCGCGAGAATTCCGTGTCCTGCACGCGCACGCGTTGCGAGAAGTCCGGATCAGGAATCAGCCTCGGTAGCTCAGCTGGCATGATTGCACCTGCCTTGTGACTGCGCTGTGGCGTATGTGAAGCCGCCGCACCGTCCCTTGGCGTCAGTGCGAGGCCGTATTGATAAACGTGTGAACCGGGAAATGCGAACGCGGCGGTCTACAGAGGTCTTCGGTCTCAGGTTCCGTCAGATGGGCGAATCGAAGGCGTGCTCGAAGACCACGACATGCGGCTGTGCGCCGCTGACGTCAACGGTGACCACATCGAAGCGGCAGGGTCGATCGTGCAGCCCGTTCCTCGACAGGTAGTCCACGGCCATCTGAGCGATGCGGCGCTGCTTCCAGGCCGTCACGGCGGCTGCGCTCCCGCCGAACTCGTCGCCTGCCCTGGCCTTGACCTCCACGAACACGATTGCCCCGTGGGACGAGGCGATGATGTCGATTTCACCGAAGCGCGATCGATGCCGGCGCGCAAGAATCGCGTACCCGCGACGCTCGAGCTCGGCACACGCCAGATCTTCTCCAGTCTTTCCGAGAGATTGTCGTTTGTCGTTGGTCATGGCCCGGAGCGATCGCACGTTCCGGGCCACAGGATCTACACCACAGCTCGCTTGTGTTGGTGGGCTCCGGCCGAGGCCCCGCTGACCAAACAGCCTGCCCTGCAGGCCACGATCGTTGGCAACATCACCGACACAAGCGAGTTCCGGGGTTAACGCAGTCGATCCTCCGGGATCCCAAGCGCCAGCGCGATCGCGCGCAGCGACGCCTGCACCTCCCGCTGGTTGTCGGGACCGAACCGGATGAGGAGCTTCTGCGCCGGGTCCAGCTTCTCGAGCGACCGATCGGCGAAGCGGTACGTGACGGCGCCGTTCGGCTGCAGCGACACCTGTCCCTCGGGGACCGGCGTGCGGAGCAGCCGCACGATGGCGCGTTCGAGCGTCTGGTCGAACGTCGTGCCGGGCTCGCCCAGCTCGAGGTAGGCCTCTTCGATCCGCGGCTTGAGCGTCGAGTAGAGCCGCGCGGCGCCTGCAGGCTCGATTGCCGCGCTGGCCTTGGCCAGAGTCGTGTAGCGTGCGTAGCTGCGCGCGTTGACCTGGATGTCCTCGCCCCGGTCGACGACGGTGAACGCCTCGCGCGGCCTGAGCGCCTGCACGTGGCGCGCCGGCGCCTCGCCGGATGCGATATTCGCCACGACGACCGTAAAGGTGCGAATCAGGTTGTCGGTGGCGAGCCAGGCCGCAACCGTGGGATTCGACGTCAGCGCGCTCACCAGCTTCCTCACCGCATCGTCGCTTTCGTCGAGCGGCGGAACGTCGATGGCGTCGGCCTGCCCCCCGAGCGGGGCCGCGGCGGCCTCCGGCGCCGGCTGCGCCGTTCCCGCGGCATCGGACGGCGCTGCGCTCCTGCCGCGGTAGAAGTAGAAGCCGACCGCGCCTACCGCGACGATGAGGAGGCCAACCAGGATCGTGGGGAGAAACTGCGTCCTGGGTTCCGGGGGCGGATCGGGCAGCTGATCCGACGACCCGTGCAAGCCGAGGATCCCGTAATCAGGATCTGGCGTCTCGTCCGGAACATGTGACTCCATATGCGCTCCCTCG
>DASTDQ010000563.1:0-2906 GCA_035710305.1 Vicinamibacterales bacterium
GGTGCACCGGGTTCGCAGGGTTCAACGGGTTCCGGGGGTTCGCCTGGCGGCGGCTCCGACGTCATCGACGCCGAGGTCGTGGACGACAAGTAAATCGGCCAATGGATCTGTACATCGTGTTGGGCGTGGCGCACGGCGCAACGGAGGCCGAGATCAAGCGGGCCTATCGTCGCCTTGCCCGTCGCTACCACCCGGATATCAACCCGGGCGACCAGTCGTCGGCCGCGCGGTTCCGTCAGATCCTGGAAGCGTACGAGACGCTCATCGATCCCACACGTCGGTCGCGGTACGACGCGGGGCATGCCACCGCCGATCGCGCCAGCGCGCGAAGCGGCTTCGAGGGCTTTGATTTCTCGACGCGCGGCGTGGACTACTCGGCTACGTTCGGCGACCTGTTTGCCGACGTGCTGACCGAGCGGAGCGCCAGGCAGGCGCCGCCGCAGCGGGGGGCCGATCTCCACGTGGAGATGCAGGTCAGCTTCGAGGAAGCGCTGTCAGGCGGGCGGCGGGCGGTGACCGTGACGCGGCGCGAGCACTGCCGGTCGTGCACGGGCAGCGGCCGGACGAAGGTGAGCACCGGCACGTGCCCGCTCTGTCAGGGTTCGGGCGCCGTCCGATCGGTGCGAGGGCACATGGTGTTCTCGCGCAGCTGCGGCGCCTGCGGCGGGACGGGGCAGCAGCGGCCGAGGGCGTGCGAGCCGTGCGGGGGCACCGGCCAGGAGACGAGAAGCGAGACGGTCACGGCGCGCATTCCGGCGGGCGTGGCCGACGGCGATCGCCTGCGCGTGCCCGGTAAGGGTCACGCGGGCGCGGCTGGCGGCCCCGCCGGGGATTTGTACATCACGGCGAGGGTCGCGGCTCACCCCCTGTTCCGCCGGGAGGGAGACGACCTGCACATGGTGGTGCCCGTTGCGGTCCACGAGGCGGCGCTCGGCGCACGCATCGAGGTTCGCACGCTGGATGGCGCGGCGCGGCTGCGCGTGCCCCAGGGGACCCAGAGCGGGCAGCGGTTCCGCCTGCGCGGGCACGGAGCGCCGTCCACGCGGGACGGACAGCGGGGCGACCTGATCGTCGAGATTCGCATCATGCTGCCGAAGCTGCTCGACGAGCGTTCGAAGGAGCTGCTGCGGGAGTTCGGACGGATCAACGTGGAGCCGGTGCGGGAGTAACACGTGGCAAAGCGCAGCGGCGAACGCGGCAAGGCGTACTACATGATCAGCGCCGTGTCGCAGAAGTACGACATCCACCCGCAGACGCTCCGCCTCTACGAGCGCGAGGGGCTGCTCAAGCCGTCGCGGACCGAAGGCAACACCCGCCTGTACTCGGAGGCCGATCTCGAGCAGCTCGAGACGATCCTGACGCTGACTCGCGACCTCGGCGTGAACCTGGCCGGCGTGGAGATCATCCTCAACCTGCGTCGGAAGATCGAGCAGATGCAGGGCGAGGTCAACCTGTTCATGGAGTACGTCAAGCGCGAGCTGGCCCGGGGCATCGACGACTGGGAGCAGCGCCTGGGTACGGCGCTCGTCAAGTCGGCGCCCACTGACCTCGTGCGCCACGTGCCGCCGTCGCCTCCCGACGTCGATGAAGGCGAGCGCAAGCGCAAGAAGAGCTGAGACCGCCAGGCCCGCGTGAGGCTAGGGGGTGATCCTGACGTTGGCGGGCGCGCCCGGCGGCAGACCCTGCGGCCGCCATCCGAGCTGTACGACCTCGAAGTCGCTTGCGGTCAGCGAGCGGAACGCCGGGTTCAGCACGCTGTTGTTCCATCGCAGGTCGAACGTTCCGCTGATATACATGTCCGAACCGTTGTCGGCCACGATCAGGCCGTAGCGCTGCATCGCCCGGAAGATTCGCTGGATTTCCGGCGTGTAGCCGGACAGGCTCACCGTTGACTTGAGCCTCAGGCGGGCGCCCATCGGGAGCGCGCCGATCGTGGAGCCCGCCCTGTGCGAGGCCGGATACACGTAGCCGTTCGTCGATCTGACCGTGACGCGAAAGGCGTGCTGGATGTCGCTGGATCCGAACGCCTCGTCATACCGCACGAGCCCGGGCAGGATAGCGAGCCCCGCCGCATCCGCCGACGTCCAGCCCTCCGGCCTCCGGTTGTTCGTGCTGAGATCGAAGAACGCACCGGAGCCAGCCAGCCAGCGCGTGCCGTCATAGAAGACGTTGAACAGTTCGTACAGGTGCCGGTTGTCACGGTCCACGATGATCAGATGGCGGTCGGAGGATCGACGGTCGACGTTGCCAGGCTCGCCGCCCTCGACCCAGTGCGGCGTGGTGATCGCTTCGGCCGGGATCGGATAGAACGGGTAGCTCTGTCCCGTGGTGTGGTCCACGCCGTCGCTCTCGTCGTCATACTGAAAATAGACCGGCTGCTTCGGCTCGTTGCCGTCCACGACGACGTACGGGAAGCCGTAGATCTCGACACTGCCCGGGGAGGCCTCGCCGCCGAAGTCGGGATGCAGCCGGCGGGTCGAGCCGTTGTTGATGAAGTTGATGTAGCTGGAGGACGAGGGATCGAGCGGCGCGGCGGAGATGTCGATGTTCCACCAGTTGTCGCGCGGAAAGAGCGGCAGCGGCGCGGGCAGCGGGCCGCCGAGCGTCGCCGCCATCAGCGTGACCGTCGAGACGAGCGCCGCCAGGAGCGCTGCCAGCGGCAGGCGGCGCGTCACGAGTGCGTGGTGCATGCGGCGACGAGTGAGGCAACCGACGTGCCTGACGTCTTTGCTCGCAAATCTCGCGAGGAGATCGCGCACGGCCGACAGTTCTGTCATTCGACCGCGATTTCGGTTCCTGAGGCGCTGCGCCGTCTCGCGTCGATTCGAGTTACCATGTCGCGTGACGTGCGCGATCTGCGAGGACACGGGCTGGAAGTCGATCACCATCGACGGTGTCGCGCGAGT
>DASTDQ010000564.1:0-3202 GCA_035710305.1 Vicinamibacterales bacterium
TCGACGTGCAGGGCGGAAAGATCCGCGTGGTCACCGTCGCCACCGGCCTCTTTCATCCGTGGGGCCTCGCTTTCGTGGACGCGAACACGATCCTCGTCACCGAGCGCAACGGCAAGCTGCGGATGATCCGCAACGGAACGCTCCTTCCCGACGTCGTCTGGACAGCGCCGTCGCCGCCTGCGCCACCGACTCCACCAACACCGCCGGCACAGCCGGCGCAGGGAGGACGAGGTCAGGGCCAGGGTCAGGGGCAGGGGCAGGGGCAGAACGACTCACTGCACTTCGTGGCGGTGCACCCGAAGTTCGCCGAGAACTCGCTCGTCTACGTCTCGTATCCGAAGCGTGACGCAAAAGGCTTCACGCTCGCCATCGCGCGCGGTCACTTGAAAGGCTCCACACTCGGCGACGTCGAGGAGATCTTCGTCGCCGACGCGTGGGAGACCGGCGGCAACCTTGCCGGCCGCATCTACTTCGGCCCCGACGGCTCGCTGTACGTGACCGTGGGCGATCGCGATCGGCTCTGCTGCATCGGGAAAGACGACACCAGCCTCCGCATGAAGGCGCAGCAGCTCGACAACCACGCGGGCAAGACGCTGCGGCTGCGCGACGACGGCACCGTGCCGCCGGACAATCCGTTCGTGGGCCGGGCCGGCGCCAAGCCGGAAATCTTCACCTACGGTCACCGCAATGGGTACGGCTTGGCCATCCATCCCGAAACGGGCGAGCTGTGGCACGCGGAGATCGGGCCGCTCGGCGGCGACGAGGTGAACATCCTCCTGCCCGGCCACAACTACGGATGGCCTGTCGTGTCGATGGGCCGCAACTACACCGGCACGCTTGTCTCGGACCAGCCGTTTGCGCAGCCCGGCATGGACAACGCGCGGATGTTCTGGGTGCCGTCGATCAGTCCGTCGAGCATCATGTTCTACACGGGCGACAAGTTCCCGAGGTGGAAGAACAATCTGTTTGTCGGCGCGCTGACGACACAGCAGCTCATTCGCGTGGCGTTCAACCAGCCGTCGCAGGCCGAACGGCGCGAGGGGTTGCTCGTGGGGCAACGCCTCCGCATCCGCGACGTGCAGCAGAGCCCGGACGGCTACATCTACGTCGCAACGGAAGGCGCCAGCGGCGGGAACGCGGCCGACGGGATGGTGCTGCGGATTGAGCCGGCGGACTAGCAGGGGGCAGGGGACAGGGGGCAGGGGGCGGGAGGCAGGGGCAGGGCCGTCCAAGGGATCAGGACGAGAGGCGTCAGGGCAACCGGAGGCGTCAGCGACCATGCTCTAACGCTCTGATGAGCCCCTGCAGCATGCGGCCGACTTCCGCAGTGCCAGCAATGAGCGCCTCTGCTTCGTCGACGGTCACGATCTCGACTCGGCGACCCAGTTCCAGCTGAGTCTGCAATTCGTTGCTGGAGCCATTGGCGAACCAAAGGTGATGTATGTACTCGGCCGTGTGATGACGGCCGAAACCCTCTGCGATGTTCGAGGGCATCGACACTGAGGACTTGCGGATCTCGTGCCCGAGAATGAGCTGGTCCTCACGCTTGAAGCGCCGCGTCAGCCGATAAGACCGTTCCGCCAGGTCCATCGACTTCTGCCAGACGAGAAGTTCTCGAAAGGAATTGATCTTGGCCATGCTCTCGAGAGAGCAAGCCGCCTGCCGCACGATAATTCGACGGGTTTGCGGAGTCTCGCCTGGAAGTTTGCACTTCCCGCAACGCGATCGGCGCCCGAACCTGGCAAGAACCGCAAACCTGCTGCCTAAGACCTGTTGCCTTCCTCCTGAGACAGCCCTGCCCCCTGCCCCCTGCCCCCTGCCCCCTTCATGTTCTCTTCAACATCACACACCCGAGCGGCGGCACCACGAGGCTGACGGACTGCTCGTGGCCGTGGGCGGCCACCGGTTCGCTCTGGACGCCACCGCCGTTGCCCACGTTGCTCCCGCCGTACAGTCCGGCGTCGCTGTTGAGCATCTCGCGGTACCAGCCCTGCTCTGGCACGCCGATCCGGTAGCCTCGCCGAGGCACCGGAGTGAAGTTCACGACCATCACGGTGAAGTCCTTCGGATCGCGCGCCCGCCGTATCAGCGAGACGACGCTGCTGTCGCTGTCGTGACAGTCGATCCAGCTGAACCCCTGGCCCTCGAAATCGACCTGGTGCAGCGACGGCTCCCGCCGGTACGTCGCGTTCAGGTCGCGCACCCACTGCCGCAGCCCGTCGTGCAGCGGCTCGCCGAGCAGGTGCCAGTCGAGGCTCGAATCGTGGTCCCACTCGCGCCACTGGCCGAACTCGCACCCCATGAACATCAGCTTCTTGCCGGGGTGGCTGAACATGTAGCCGTAGAGCGCGCGCAGGTTCGCATGCTTCTGCCAGACGTCGCCGGGCATCTTGTCGAGCATCGACCGCTTGAGATAGACGACCTCGTCGTGCGAGAACGGCAGCACGAAGTTCTCGGTGAACGCGTACAGCATCGAGAAGGTGATCTGCCCGTGGTGCCAGCGGCGGTGGACCGGATCCTGGCTCATGTACGCCAGCATGTCGTGCATCCAGCCCATGTTCCACTTGAAGGTGAACCCGAGCCCGCCGGTGTAGGTGGGACGGCTGACCGCCGGCCACGATGTCGATTCCTCCGCCACCGTGATCGTTCCTGGCGCGCGGCCGTGCGTCACCGTGTTGAGCTGCTGCAGGAACGACACCGCATCGAGGTTTTCCCGTCCGCCGTACTGGTTCGGGATCCACTCACCCGCGGGCCGCGAGTAATCGAGGTAGAGCATCGACGCCACGGCGTCCACGCGCAGCCCGTCGAGGTGGAACTCCTCGAGCCAGTAGAGCGCGCTGCTGAGAAGGAACGAACGCACTTCCCGGCGGCCGTAGTCGAAGATCAGCGTGCCCCACTCCTTGTGCTCGCCCTGCCTCGGGTCGGCGTGCTCGTAGAGCGAGGTGCCGTCGAACTGCCCGAGCCCGTGCGGATCCTTCGGGAAGTGTCCCGGCACCCAGTCGGCGATGACGCCCAGCCCGTGCTGGTGGCACTGGTCCACGAAATACCGGAAGTCGTCGGGCGTTCCGAACCGGGCCGTCGGCGCGAAGAAACCGATCACCTGATAGCCCCACGAACCCGCGAACGGGTGCTCCATCACCGGCATGATCTCGATGTGCGTGAAGCCCATGTCGCGCACGTACGGAACGAGATCGCGCGCCAG
>DASTDQ010000565.1:0-2339 GCA_035710305.1 Vicinamibacterales bacterium
GTGGAGTCGCGCGTCGACGGCGAACTTCGGATAGTCGGGTTCGACCCGTCGCACCAGCTGCGGAGGATTGATTTGCCCTCCGACACGAACGGGCCCGCGTTCACGCGCGGGCGGAGGGGGAGGCGGCGCCTCGGGCAGTCCACCCACGACTCCGCCGATCACGCCGCCGGGAATCCCGCCTTCCACTCCTCCGGGAACGCCGAAGTCGACCCCTTCATCGTCGGGCAGGGGAAGAATCTTCGACGGCGCTTCGAGAGGCGCGACCAGTTGCCTGTCAATGGTGGCAGGTCGATCCTCGGAGGGCGGCTTTGGTTTGGCGGGCGCCGGCGGCGGAGGCGGCGGAGGGGGCGGAGGCGGCGCGGCCACGAACGCCAGCATCGTCGGGACCTGCGGCAGCTGGTCAGCGACGAACAGCGCAGGCAGGACGACAAGCAGACCAATCGCGGCGGCCTGCGCCGTACCTGACACCAGCACCGGCATGCCCGAGTGGCTGGGGATGTGCTTCACGCGTCCTGCGATCAGATCGAACATGGCCGGCTCCTCGACGGCAGAGTGTGCAAGGGCCTCGCCAGTTGTGCGGATCGCTCGCCTTGTGTGCTTCCGTCGTGTGTCGCCCGCACCTGCTCTCGCCTGGTCGGGAATAATTCGCGGCTCCGCGCGGAAAGCCCCACGCGCCTGGTCCCTGGTGGAGAGGCGCGGCCCGAAACTCCGCCGGAGTCGCGATTCGCGCGAGGCACGGCCGTTGCTCAAACCACTTCGGATAGCAGGAGGTGCCCCATGTTTACCCACAAGGAATTGGCACGTGTCGAGCCCAGGGCCTTCGTGCGCCGCATGCTGCGCGACTTCGACCGGTTCTTCGAGGAGGGGTGGACCCCGTTTACCAGAGCCGGAGGGACGTTCGGTGAATTCGGATGGGTGCCGGCGCTCGAGGTCGTCGAGAAGGAGAATCGACTGGTCGCCCGTCTCGATCTGCCCGGAGTGAAGAAGGAAGAAGTCTCGGTCTCGATCACCGACGAGGCGCTGACGATCGAAGGCGAGCGGAAATTCGAGGAGGAAGAGAAGAAGAACAACTGGTACCGAAGCGAACGCACCTACGGGAAGTTCGTCCGCACCGTCCCGCTGCCTGCGGGCGTCAAGACGGCGGACATCAAGGCGACGTTCCTCAACGGCGTCCTCGAAATCGTCGTTCCGCTGCCCATCGAAGCAGCGGCGGCGCCGCCACGTAAGGTGGAGATCGCGGGAGGTGAGGAGAAGAAGACGGTCAGGGCGGCCTAGAAGTTGCTCTACGGACGATCAGAGGGCCGGCGGGGCCGTGACCCGTGGGAAAACTTCCCGCCACGCGGGGATTCTTTCCCAACCGGTGCATGACGATGACAAAAGGAACCGTGCTGATCGTTGACGATGAAGAGTTGGTCCGCTGGTCGCTTCGGGAGCGGTTCATTCGGGACGGGTACACGGTCGTCGAGGCCGGGACGGCCGCCGGCGCCATCGAACACCTGACGCCGGCGACCGATCTCGTTCTCCTGGACAATCGCCTTCCTGACGGCGACGGCTTGACCACGCTCCGGCGCATCAAGGAGATCGCGCCGGACACGCCGGTCATCCTCATGACCGCGTTCTCCACCGTGGAGAACGCCGTCGAAGCGATGAAGCACGGCGCGTATCACTACCTGAACAAGCCGTTCAACCTCGACGACGTGTCGGCGATGGTTGAAAACGCGCTCGAGACGAGCCGCCTGCGCCGCGAGGTCCGCCTGCTGCGCGGCAGCCAGAGCCGCGAGTTCGGCTTCGATGCGATCGTTGGCGACTCGCCGGCGATGGTTGCCGCAAAGGCGCTCCTCGAGCGCATCGCCGCCAGCCCCGCGACGACGGTCCTGCTGACGGGCGAGACCGGAACCGGCAAGGACCTCGCGGCCAAGGCGATTCACTACAACAGCGAGCGGGCGGCGAAGCCGTTTCTCAACATCACCTGCTCGGCGCTTCCCGAGCAGCTGCTCGAAAGCGAGCTGTTCGGGCACGAGCGGGGCGCGTTCACCGACGCGAGACAGCAGAAGCGGGGTCTCTTCGAGACGGCTGACGGCGGGACGATCTTTCTCGACGAGATCGGCGAGATGACGCCCGGCCTCCAGGCCAAGCTCCTGAGGTTTCTCGAGGATCGGACATTCAAGCGTATCGGGGGGCTGGCCGACATCCGCGTGGACGTGCGCGTCGTCGCCGCGACCAATCGCGACCTGGAGGACGAGGTCTCGGCCGGAAAGTTCCGTGAAGATCTCTTCTACCGTCTGCAGGTGATGCCCATCGTGCTGCCGCCGCTGCGGGAGCGGTTCGGAGACATTCCG
>DASTDQ010000566.1:0-7435 GCA_035710305.1 Vicinamibacterales bacterium
AACAGCGACAGCCCAATCGGCGGCGGCACGATCCGCTCGAGCATCAGCGCCCACGGCGCCACCAGCCGGTCGAACAGCCTGACCTGCGAAGGGCTGTGCGAAGTCGCCTTGCTGATATGCGCGTTGTACATCCATCCAGCGAGGCCAATCGGGTTGGTGTAGCGGAGTCGCTCCAGCTCGAGCCCCGCATCGGCGAACGCCGTTGACAAGGTGCGCTTCGAGTACCGCCGGTGATGTCCCAGCTCGGCGTCGAGCGGACCATAGGCGGCCTGCACCGCGGGAACGAAGATCAGCACGCGGCCGCCGGGCACGATCACGTTCCTGAACGTCACCAGCGCACCGACATCGTCGGCGATGTGTTCGAGCACGTTGAAGCACAGCACGGTATCGAACCGGTGGCCGGCGAGTTCCGCCGGATCGCACTCCTCGAGGTGGCACACGCGAAGAGAGAAGCGCGGATGGTCCCGCATCACTTCCTGCGTGCGGGCCGCGCAGTTGACGTTGGGCTCGATGGCCACGACGAGTTCGGCGGCCTCGACGAGGCGCTGCGTCATCGTGCCGATGCCCGAGCCGACCTCGAGCACCCGCGATCCGAGGTGGTTCCGAACCAGGTTGAAGAGGTGTGCGGCGTAGCCTGGCGCCTCCTGCATCGTCTCGAGGTCGCGGACCGCGTAGAGGTCCTGCGTCTGGTTGAACCGCCGGTCGGTGTGCGTGGCGTCCGCCATGTGAGAAGCACGGTACCGCCACCCGGGCCCAAGGCTCAAGGCGAAAGGAAAGGCGGGGGCGCGAACACCCTTGAGTGGCCCATCACTTTCGCCTTATGATCGTGCGGTCATGGCACCGGTGAAATCTCCAGAACTCGGCCTGGCGCCGCACTCGGGCTCTCAGACGACGGTATCGACCGTCAAGGGCGGGGATCGGGCGCTCGTGGTGGTGCTCGACACGCTGACCGGCGGCGTGGCCGAACGGCCGGACACGCCAAACGCGTGGGTCACTGCCGTGCGCAGGCTTCCGGAGCGCGACGCGCGATACGGAATGCACGTCGAGGGGCTGGACGCACGTCTGCTCGAGGTGCTGAAGGAACGGGGCGTCGAGCGGTTCTACGTCCATCAGTCGGAGGCAATCGAACACGCCCTGGCGCGGCGCCACGTGGTCATCACCACGCCCACCGCATCGGGCAAGACGCTGTGCTACAACGCGCCGGTCTTGAGTTCTATCCTGCGCGACCCGTCCACGCGGGCGCTCTACCTGTTCCCGACCAAGGCGCTCGCGCAGGATCAACTTGCCGAACTTCACGAGCTGTCCGATCGCCTTTCACGCCGGACCGATCTGGAGATTGGCGTGTTCACCTACGACGGCGACACGCCGCAGGACGCGAGGCGCGCGATTCGCGGACGCGCGCACATCGTGCTCAGCAACCCCGACATGCTGCACTCGGGGATCCTTCCGCATCACCCGCGGTGGGCCAAGCTGTTCGAGAACCTCCAGTACGTCGTGATCGACGAGCTGCACGCGTACCGCGGAGTCTTCGGCAGCCATCTCGCGAACGTGCTGAGGCGGCTCCAGCGGGTCTGCCGGCACTACGGCTCGAATCCGGCGTTCATCTGCTCGTCGGCGACGATTGCCAATCCTCGCGAGCTTGCGGAAGGCCTCGTCGAGCAGCCCTTCGTGCTCGTGTCCGAGAGCGGCGCGCCGCGCGGGGAAAAGTGGTTCCTGTTCGTGAACCCGCCGGTGGTCAACGCGCAGCTCGGGATTCGCCGGTCCTACCTGGCCGAGACTCGCCGCGTGGCGGCCGAGTTCCTGAAGCGGTCGCTGCAGCTCATCGTGTTCGCCCAGAGCCGGCTGACGACGGAGATCCTGACGACGTATTTGAAGGACGACTTCGAAGGGGGCGCCGGCACGCAGGATCGCATTCGCGGCTATCGAGGCGGCTACCTCCCGCAGCGCCGGCGTGAAATCGAAAAGGGCCTGCGCGACGGCAGCGTTCGAGCCGTGGTGTCGACCAACGCGCTCGAACTCGGCATCGACATCGGCGCGCTCGACGTGTGCGTCATGGCGGGCTATCCGGGAACCATCGCGGCCACGTGGCAGCGAGCGGGTCGCGCGGGCCGGCGCAGCGGACGATCGGCGGCGGTGCTGGTCGCATCGAGCGCTCCCCTCGATCAGTTCGTCGTGCGCAACCCGTCGTACTTCTTCGACGCTCCTCCCGAGCACGCGTTGATCAACCCGGACAACCTGCACATCCTGGTGGATCACGTGAAGTGCGCCGCCTTCGAGCTGCCCTTTACGACCGCCGAGCGGTACGGCCGGGTTGACGTGCAGAACGTGCTCGACGTGCTCGAGGAAAGCGGTTTCGTGCACCGGACCTCCGGCGACGGGGAAGACGGCGTGTGGCAGTGGACCAACGAGTCGTATCCCGCCGACGCCGTCAGCCTGCGATCGATCTCGTCGGACAACTTCGTCGTGATCGATACGACGAGCGGCGCGGACGTGATCGGAGAAACGAGTTTTACGAGCGGGCCGGCGACGCTGCACGAGAAGGCCATCTACCTGGTCGAGGGCGTCCTGTACCAGGTGGAGAAGCTGGACTTCGTGGGGCGCAAGGCCTACGTCAGGCGCATCGACTGCGATTACTACACCGACGCCATCACGTATTCCAAGGTCAAGATCCTCGAAACGTTTGTCCCAGACGGCACGGCGGCGCACGGCGAAGTCCACGTGTCATCGCGCGTCGTCGGGTTCAAGAAGATCAAGTTCTACACCAACGAGAACGTCGGGTCCGGCGAGCTCGACCTGCCGGAGCAGCAGATGCACTCGACCGCGTACTGGCTGACGGTGCCCAGGGCCGTGGTGGCGGCGCTTCCGTTCGCGTCCGACGACCGGCGGGACGGTGTTGTGGGTCTGTCGTTTGCGATGCGCCAGGTGGCTCAATTGCTGCTGATGTGCGACCGGCAGGACATCGGCATCTCGATCGGGAGCGGCGCTGAAGGCGACAACCCGGACCTGACGAGGACGGGCGAACCCGTGACGCTGGCCGACGAGCCGCGCATCTTCATCTACGACAACTATCCGGGCGGCATCGGCTTCAGCGAGCCGCTGTTTGCCATGGATGTCGAGTTGCGCCGCCGTACCCGCGATCTCATCGCCGGTTGCCAGTGCCCGCAGGGCTGCCCGGGGTGTGTCGGCCCAATCGGCAACACCGGCCCCCTGGCAAAGACCGTCGCCCTGCGCATCCTCGACCTGCTCCAGGCGACCCCATGACGTCGCTGACCGATCGCCTCCGCGGCGTGATTCGTCCCGGCGTGAGCGGCGAGCCCGGGCCGCGTCTTGTGGATGCCGTGGCTCGGGCGTCCGACGCGGCGGAGCTCCTTGGCGGCGAGTGGAACGGCACGGGCAGCCGCCGGTTCCTCGTCGTGGAGCGGCGGTATGCACCGTGTCATCGCCACGGGTCGGCGTCGGTCGCCGACGGCGTACCTCCGCAGGAAGGGTGGCCGCGGTTGTCGCTGCTTGGCGGCGCGCCGCGCGGCGCCATGATGTTCGTTGACCTGGAAACGACAGGACTGGCTGGAGGCGCAGGAACCTACGCGTTCCTCGTCGGATGCGGCTGGTTCGACGACGGCGGCTTCACCATCAGGCAGTTCTTTCTGTCGAGTTTCGACGCCGAGCGCGACTTGCTCGATGCGGTCAACTCGGTGGCCGAGCGCGCGGCGACCGTGGTCACCTTCAACGGCAAGTCGTTCGACCTGCCGCTCGTCGAAACGCGGTGCGCGCTGCACCGAATGGACGCGCTCCTGACGGCGCGGCCGCACGTGGACATGCTGCACCCGGCCCGCCGGCTGTGGCGGCGGGACGAAGAGGCCGGCGGAGTCCCCGGGTCGATCCCGAGCTGCCGGCTGGGTTCGCTGGAGCACTGGCTTCTCGGCCACGAGCGCGACGGCGATATTGCCGGCTTCGAGATTCCGGCGCGGTACTTCCGCTACGTCCACACCGGTGATGCCGCGCCGCTGGACGCGGTGTTCGAGCACAACCGGCTGGACCTGCTGTCGCTGGCGCTCTTGACGTCGAGGGCAGTGCAGCTGCTGAACGAGGGAGCCTCGGGAGCGACGACTGCCCGCGAAGCGCTCGGCATGGGGTCGCTTTTCGAGCACGCCGGCATGACGCACGAAGCGCTGGCCTGCTTCACGCGGAGCGCCGAATCAGAGCCTTCACTGCGCGCGGACGCACTGCGGGCGTACGCGGTGCTGTCGCGCCGGCTTCGCCGGTTCGATGACGCCGCCAGGGCCTGGCAGCGTCTGCTGGAGCTGCGGGAGTGTCCTTCGCACGTCGTGCGGGAGGCCACCGAGGCGCTGGCTGTACATCACGAGCACCGGCTGCGCAATCTTCTGTCGGCGCGGCGCTTTGCGCTGAGCTCGCTTGCGATGAAGAGCACGGCCGCGCGCACGCATGCGGCCGAGCACCGCCTCGCGCGGCTGGACCGGAAGATCGGCGACGCGCAGCCCGTGGCGGCGGCGCTCTTCTGATAACCCCTCGCGACGAGCCCGCTCGTAGCCGCAACGGCGTGTGTGGGGAGTAGCCACATCAACCTGTTGCTTTCCCACAGGACCTGTGCCATGCTCCTGTGGGAAACCCAATAAGAGCATGAAAGACACCGACGTTCGACAGGGCACGCTGGCGCTGATGGTGCTCAAGACACTCGACGTGCTGGGCCCGCTGCACGGCTACGGCATCGCCCGCCGCATCGAGCAGATCAGCGGCGATCTGCTGACGGTCAATCAGGGCACGCTGTACCCGGTACTGCTCAAGCTGACGCAGGAAGGCTCGATCGCCTCCGAATGGGGCGCATCCGAGAACAACCGTAAGGCCCGCTTCTACCGGCTGACCCGGCAGGGGAGAAAGCAACTGCAGGCGGAAGCCCGCTTCTGGGAACAGACGACGACGATCATCGAGCGCTTTTTCGCCGCGAAGGCGGAGGACCTGCAATGAAAACGCTGCGGCGGTTCTTCCGGCGGTTGACCTCGTGGACGACGTCAGCGCGGGACGAGGAGTTCCTGCGGGCGGAGATCGACGATCACGTCGCCATGCAGGCCGCGGAGTTCGTCCGGGCGGGGATGTCACCCGATGAAGCCCGGCGACAGGCGCTGCTGAAGTTCGGCGGCGTGGAAGCGATCAAGGAGAGCTATCGGGACCAGCGAGGCCTGCCAGTGCTCGAAACGCTTGCGCGCGACACGCGTCACGCGCTTCGCCGATTCAGAAAGAATCCCGCATTCGCGGCGGCCCTGGTGCTGACGCTGGCGTTGGGCATCGGCGGCAACACCGCCATCTTCGGCGTCATCGAGAGCGTGTTGATCCGTCCGCTCCCATATCCGGACGCGGAGGCACTGGTTGGCGTCTGGCACACCGCGCCGGGGATGTCGGCCGCTGACCCCCGCATGAGTTGCTCGCCGTCGATGTACTTCACCTATCGCGACGAGAACCGGACGTTTCAGCATTTCGGATTGTGGCGTTTCGGCGTCGCACCCGTCACTGGTGCGGGAGAGCCCGAACTGCCTCGAGTGCTGATGGTGACCCATGGCGTCCTGGATGCACTCGACGTGAAGCCGTTACAGGGTCGCTGGTTCTCGCCGGCCGACGACACGCCTGGCTCGCCGGATACGGTCATCCTCACCCATGGCTACTGGCGGCGCCGGTTCCTGGGCGACAGCTCCGTCATCGGGCGCGCGATGACCATCAACGCGCGGCCGCACACGGTGATCGGTGTGATGCCGGAGTCGTTCCAGTTCTCGAGAAGTTCGCGGGAACCTGAGCTGATTCTTCCGCTGCGACTCGAACGCAGCACGGTCAATCTCGGAACCTTCGCCTTCCAGGGTATTGCCCGGCTGAAGCCCGGTGTCACGATGGCGCAGGCCAACGCGGATCTGGCTCGCATGCTGGGAGTCTGGTTGCAGTCCTGGCCGTCGCCGCCGGGATTCGACAGCGCCGTCTTCCGCAATGCCCGCTTCGGACCGCAGATCCAGCCGTTGAAGCAGGAGATCGTCGGCAACGTGGGCGCGATGCTCTGGGTGGTCATGGGGACGCTGGCGTTGGTGTTGCTGATTGCCTGCGCCAACGTCGCGAGTCTCCTGCTGGTGGACGCCGAGGTCCGCGGACCGGAACTGGCGGTCCGGGCGGCTCTTGGCGCCGGCTGGCGCCGGATCGCCGGGCAATTGCTCGCCGAGAGCATGACGCTGGGCATCCTCGGTGGAGCCCTGGGCCTCGGGCCGGCGTACGTCGGGTTGAAGATGCTGGCCGCACGAGGTCCAAGCACGTTGCCGCGCCTGGACGAAATCTCCTTCGACCCGTGGGTGCTGGCGTTCGCCTTCGGGGCATCGGTGCTCTCGGGCGTGCTCGCCGGAATCATCCCGCTCGTGAAATACGCGCGACCTCCCGCTGCTGCGCTGCGGACCGTCGGCCGCACCTTCAGCCAGACCCGCGAACGCCATCGGGCGCGCAACACGCTCGTCGTCGTGCAGGTCGCACTCGCGCTCGTGCTGCTGGTTGGTGCCGGCCTGATGATTCGCACGTTTCAGCAACTGCGCGCGGTGCAGCCGGGATTCACGCAGCCGGAAACGATCCACATCGTCCGCTCCTCCATCCCGGAGGCCGTCGCCAAGGAACCGACGCGCGCGATGCGGATGTGGCAGGAAATCCTCGACAAGCTCGCCGCCATTCCGGGCGTCACCTCGGTCGCGTTGGCCGGCCAGGTCCCCCTGGAATCCCAGTTGGGCTTCAGGAACCGGCAGCGGCTCGACGCCGAACGGCCAACCCTCGAAGGCCGTCCACGCAATACCTCGGTCGAGATGCGATTGATTGCCCCGTCATTCTTCGAAACGATGGGGACGCGGATCATCGCCGGAAGAGATTTCACCTGGCCGGATCTCTATGAGCACCGGCACGTGGCGATTGTGTCCGACAATCTCGCGCGGGCGTGGTGGGGCGAGCCGCGTGCGGCGCTCGGTCAACGCGTTCGTGAAAGCGCGATCGCCCCCTGGCGCGAACTGGTGGGCGTCGTGGAAGACGTGTACGACGACGGCGTGCACGTACCAGCGCCCGAGTTCGCGTACCTCCCTGCGCTGATGGACCGACACCTGGTCTTCGACACTGAATTCGTCCTCCGCGCGGCGGTGTTCGCGATCCGCTCCGAACGGGCCGGAACCGAGAGCCTGCTGGGGGAGGCGCGAAGCGCCATCTGGTCGGTGAATGGACGGCAGCCGGTCTTTGCGTTCGTGAGCACGGTCGGCCAACTCTACGACCAGTCCATGGCACGGACCTCGTTTACCCTCGTCATTCTGGCGATTGTGGGAGGGATGGCTCTTCTGCTCGGGATCGTTGGCATCTACGGCGTGATCGCCTATGCCGTTTCGCAGCGGACTCGCGAGATCGGCCTCCGCATGGCGCT
>DASTDQ010000567.1:0-6655 GCA_035710305.1 Vicinamibacterales bacterium
CCGAAACAGGCGACGCGGTGAAAATTATCCTTCGGATAGGCAACGCGTGTACCAAAATTCCGCCTTTGCCGCCCGATTGAACACGCAAATGCGGCTCCAGCTCAGCTGATGGGCGCACTTCGGTCAGTCGCGCGAGCGAAGCGATGACCAGATCCAGGATAGCGGCGCTACTGAGACGAATCGTTACTTCGGTGCTTGTTCGTCCTGGTCGTCCTTCACACCAGGCTTCGCGCCCTTCTCGACGAGATAGGCGACCACGGTTTCGTACTTGAGGGCTTTCGCCGCATCGAGCGCCGTGCGGCCGTCGGTATTGACGGCGTTGACGTCGATTCCCATCTCCATCGCGAGCCTGACCGTCTCGAGCGTGAGTACCTCGCGCTGGCTCCTGTCGGGTGGAACCCACGCGGCCCCACCGCCGCCCATGCCAAGCGCCGCCATCAGCGCCGTCGTGGCGTCGTACCGATGGTCGTAGGCCCTCCCCTCACGCCCGTCCACGACTCTGTCGCTCCGGTGGACGAACAGCGGATCCGCACCGAACTCCACGAGCAGGCGCATCACGCGCGGTTGAACGAACCGGGCCGCCAGCCAGAACGGTGTCGCTCCCACCAGCTCGGGCTCGAAATGAAGATCCGTCGATTGGCGTCGCGTCGGGGTCCAGGCCTGCAGGCGTGCGTGCGGATCGGCGCCGTGGGCCAGGAGCGTGCGAACCAGCCCTTCGTCCCGGCGCATGACGGCCTCATGGAGCGCGGTAAAGCCCGCCGCGGAGCTGTTCGCGTCGGCACCGCTCTCGAGCAGGAACTCGACGAGATCTCGAAAGCCCGAATGCGCGGCCAGGACTACGACGCTGATGCCCCACGCGTCCGCATCGTTCACGTCGGCGCCGGAGGCAACGAGGAGCTTCGCCGACTCGAGATCGCCCACGCGGGCCGCGAACATCAACGGCGTGTTGCCGCCGAACGGGATCGCTCGGTTGTACTCGGGATGGCCGTGCGGAGAGACGGCCATCACCTGGCTCCAACTGTCCGAGCGTGCGCGCACATCTGCGCCATGCGCGAGCAACACGCGGACGACGTCCGGGTGCTTCTGGGCCACCGCCCACATGAGCGCTGTCTGGCCCCTTGCGGCGCGTGCATTCACGTGCGCGCCCCGCGCCAGCAGTTGCTGGACGACGCCGGCGTGGCCGGACCGGGCGGCCACCATCACCGCTGTTTCCCCGAGCAGCAGCGCGGCATCCGGGTTGGCACCTGCTTCGAGCAGGCGTCGCACCATTGCGACACTGCCATTGAGGCTGGCCGTCCAGACCGGCGTTGCGCCAAGGTCGTTTGCAGCGTTCACGTTGGCGCCCGCTCGTATCAGGAGCTCGGCGCTCTCCACATCGTCCCGGTAGCTCGCCCAGTGCAGCGCCGTCGTGCCGTCCGCCTCGGCTGCGTTGACATCGATCTTCGATTCCAGCAGACGACGGATGCTGTCGTGGTCGGCGTTCCTGGCTGCGTCGACGAGCGGGTGTGCGGCATGCGCGACACCGGTGAAGAGCAGCGACAAGCCGACAGCGTAGAGCGCAGGCTTCAGCCTGCGCGTCAACTTCAGCCTGCGCGTCAACGCGGGGGCTGAAGCCCCCGCTCTACGGCTGCGACCGAGCGCTGTTTCCACCCTGCCCCCTAGCCCCCTGCCCCCTGCCCCCTGCCCCCTCGCCCCCTTGCCCTCACACCCCCGACAGTGTCTCGAGCGGCAGCTTGCCGGTGCTCCCGCCGATCTTCTCCACCGGTACGTCGAGCTTGTCCATCAACGTCACCAGGAGGTTCGCGATCGTGGGCTTGTCCGAGTACTTCAGATGTCGGCCGCCCTCGAGGCGCCCCGAGCCGCCGCCGACCAGGAGCAACGGCAGGTTCTGACCCGAGTGGCGTGTGCTGTTGGAGATGCCCGAGCCGTACAGGATCGTCATGTGGTCGAGCAGCGAGCCGTCGCCATCGGGCGTGGCGCGGAGTCTGGCCAGGTACTTCGAAAAGAGCTCGGTGTGATACCGGTTGATCTTCGACATGTGCGCGATGAGCTCCGGTACGTCGTTGTGATGGGACAACGGGTGGTGAGCCTCGGGCACACCGATTTGCGGGTACGGGCGCGCGCTCTGCTCTTTGCCGATCATGAACGTCATGACACGAGTCAGGTCGGATTGAAACGCCAGGAGCTGCAGGTCGAGCATCAGGGCGAGGTGATCCTCGAACACCGGCGGCACGCCCTGAGGCTGGTCGAGGGTCGGCAGCTCGACATCGCGTTGCTCCTCGGCCTTGTGGATCCTTCGTTCGACGTCACGAACCGCCTCGGTGTACTGTTCGACCTTGACCTGGTCCTCAACGCCCAACGTTCTGCGAAGGTGGGACAGTTTCTCCATCACCGAGTCCAACAGGCTCTTCTGCTGACGCTGCCGCGCCTCGCGCGACGCTCGTCCCGTGCTGCCGCTGTCGCCGAACAGACGCTCGAATACGGCACGCGGGTTGTGCTCCATCGGGAGGGGCTGGGTCGCGCTGCGCCACGAGATCGTGTGGGTGTAGGCACAGCTCAGAATCCCGGTGCACGCGCCCGCGTTGGCCGGCGCGTCCATCGCGAGCTCGAGGGAGGCGACCTGCGTCTCCTTCGCGAACTGCCTGGCGAGCAACTGGTCCACAGAGACATCCGCCAGGATCTCGACTTCGTTTCGACCCCCCCGCGTCGTGCCCGTGAGGAAGGATCCCGAGGCGCCGGCGTGAATGTAGTTCCAGCTCGCGTTCAACCCTGACAACACCAGCATCTGGTCTCTGAACGGCGCCAGTGGCTCCAGGATCGGCGAGAGCTCGAAGGCGCGTCCCTCACCCTTCGGCGTCCA
Organism: Vicinamibacterales bacterium; assembly: GCA_035710305.1. Classification (GTDB taxonomy): domain Bacteria; phylum Acidobacteriota; class Vicinamibacteria; order Vicinamibacterales; family UBA2999; genus Gp6-AA40. Next base: position 2,861 of record DASTDQ010000567.1, read on the forward strand.
GAACTCCATGGCCATTCCATTCGGCACGTAGAAGGCGAGAAACCGATGGGGCCGCGTGGCGGCCGCGTGCACACGCCGTGAAGAGCCGGGGAGCATCGCGTCCAGCAACGGCAGTGACACCGCCGCCCCCAACCCTCGAAGGACCGTGCGGCGCGGCAGCGCCTTTCCGGTGAGGAACGTCATTTGCTGTCTCCTCCGGCCGCCTCCCGCATCAGGAACGGGGGGCTCGTCACGATGTTCGTAATCAACGCCGACCAGCGGTAGTCGTTCGCCGCGGCATCACGAACGATCGTCCGCACGGCCGGGCGATCGTAGTGCTCCAATCGACGGCCGAGCGCGTAGGTGAGCAGCTTCTCGGTCACCGTGCGAGGGAATTGCTCGGGCTCCTCGAGCAGCACGGCACGCAGCCCGGCAAGCCCTTCGATCCTCGTGCCGTCGAGCAGGGACGCGCTGGCGTCGACGGCCCTGCCCGATTCGTCGACCGTCCGCCACGCACCAATCGCATCGAACTGTTCGAGAGCGAACCCGAGTGGATCGATCACCGAGTGGCAGCCGGCACAACTCGGGTTCGTGCGGTGCTGCGCCAGCCGCTCGCGCATGGTCGGCGGCTGGACGTTGGGCTTCGTTTCAGCCAGGTTGGTATCGACGCCCGCCGGCGGTGGAGGCGCCGGCATGCCGAAAATGTTGTTCAACAGAAACTTGCCCCGCAGAACCGGCGACGTGCGATCGGGATAGGACGTCGTGGCCAACACCGATCCGTGCGCGAGGAGCCCGCCACGTTGATCGGCGTTCGGGAGGCTCACTCGTCGAAAACGGCTGCCATAGATCCCCGGGATCCCGTAATGCCTGGCCAACCGCTCGTTGACGAACGTGTACTTGGCGTCGAGCAGCTGCGAAACGCTTCGGTCCTCGCGCAGCGTGCTGCCGACGAACAGTTTCGTCTCGCGCTCGAAGGCCTGCAGCAGGCTCTCGTCGTAGGTGGGATATCGATCGGGGTCGACCACGACCTCCCCAACGCGCCGCAGGTTCAACCACTGGGCGACGAAGCCGTCCACCAGGGCCGCTGCCGCGCGCGGATCGGCCAGCATCCTCCGCACTTCCTGTTCGAGGACCGGCTGGCGGGTGAGACGTTTCCTCTCGGCCAGGTCGAGCAAGTGCTCGTCTGGGATGCTGCTCCAGAGGAAGAACGACAGCCGGGATGCGACCTCGAGATCGCTCAGGCGATAGCGAGTGTCCCTGGCCGGGGAGTCGCGATACGTACGCAGCAGGAAATCCGGGTCCACGAGCACCCGTTCGAGCGCCAGTTGCACTCCGGCATCGAAACTTCCACCCTCCGCGCGTCCACGGTCGAAGAAGTCGAGCAGCCCCTCGAGGTCCGCCTTCGTCACCGGCCGGCGATAGGCGCGGCGCGCGAGATTCGACAGGATGCGCGTCGCGCAGCCGTGCTCCTCGGTCCTGGACCGCGGACGGCAGACGAAGATCGCGCGTCGGCTCGGCGTCTGCCGCGTCGGACCCACGGCACCGTACGGGCCTCCGATTTGGATGGCGCCCACGTTGGCGTAGCCCATGTAGTCGTTGTCGTTCGCGATCGTCCTGCCCCGCTGCGGAGGGTGTGGAAGGCCTTCGGGCTCCCACAGCTCCCTGACGAACGAGACGCCGACTGTACGAGGTCCGGCTTCAGCGGTAATGCGGACCTCGAGCCCGGCGTCGCCGGTGAGCTGCATGTACCTTTCCCATTCGGGATCACCGGCAAAGCCCGGCTCCCCGTCGCCGGCATAGCTGAGCGCAGCCGGCCGACCCTTGGCGTCACCTCCAACGGTGAATCGCTTGACAAGCCTGCCGTCGAGACGGACGTCGAGCTGCTGCGGCCACCCCATTCCCTTGAGATAGTCCTGATACTGGCGCTGCAGACGGATCTTGACGAGGTACTCGCCATCGACTGGAAAGTGGTAGGGAATGGCAATGCCGCCTCTCGATCCGAACGGCAGATCCTCGCTTTGTCGATCGTCCTGGATCACGTGCAGCGGGATCTCGAACGTCTCGACCCTGGGACTGGTTGGCGGCAGGCCCGTCGCCAGACGAGTGACGTGACGGGCAACCGAGAGATACCGCTCGAGGTGAGCGGTTGAAATCGAAAGGGCGTCGGCCAGGTTGTCGAAGCTGCCGTCGGCCGTCTCGTCGCCCGGCAAGAGCGACGTCACGTCGACGTCCAACGCGAACAGGTCTCGAATGACGTTGGTGTACTCAGTGCGATTCAGCCGGTGCACCGCCGCGATTCTGCCCGGCTTCGGGTATGCCGTCCACGCCCGATCGATCTCGCGTTCGAGCAGCGCGGCCACGCCTCGATACGTGGCTGCGTCGGGCCGCGGCCTCCCGGGAGGTGGCATCGAGCCTGCTCGGAGTCTGCCGATCACACGCTCCCACACCTCGGCGTTGTCGCCAGGCCGTACGGCGTCCAGGGAATCGAGTGCCAGTCCAGCGGTCTGGAGTCTCTGGTTGTGGCAGGTGACGCAGTACTGATCGAGGACGGCTCGGGGATCCGGTGACGCCGTGGAAGCGGACCGGGGCTCTGTCTGTCTGGCTGAGGTGTGAACGCTGAGCACAGTCACGGCGATCCAGCCGCCGACCAGCAGCGCAACGGTCGAGGTAAGTCGCCGCATCACCTTGTCCGGCCTGTCCTATGCCCGGGCCATTGTGCCCCACGAGCGCGCAGGCGCCAAGCACTAAGGGCGCAGTTCCTGCCCGAGAAACGTCACAACGCGCTCGAAGGGATCGAAGCCGAAGAAGGCCGCGACGGACGGCCGCAGATTGGAGTTCGCGTTGATGTCGTAGAACACGCGGCGGCCGCCGGGCGTCTCCAGGTATTCGATGCCCCCGACGTCGAGCCGAGCTGCCTGCACGATCCTCCGGGCGGTTTCGACGGCCTCCCGCGGAACCTCGGGGTAGGGGTGAAACTCGACCGGCGGGGCAGCCTCCATGGCAGCCTGCGGAATTTCGCAGGCCCCATCCCCGTCCTCCGGGTTGCAGACCGTCGACGGGCACAGGTTGAAGCGGCCGTGCGTCTTGACCCGCATGGCATAGAGCAGCTCGCCGCCGAGAAACTCGAGCCGGACGATGCCCGCCTCCGGATCGTGGGGAAGGTATTCCTGCAGCAGAAAGAGGTTGTCCGGGAGCCACGTCGCCGGATCGGCTGCGAAGATCGACTCGACCTCCGCCAGCGACCCGACCACGCGAATCCTCGCGCCGCTGCCGCCTTGATCGGGTTTGAGGATCGCCGGCCATGCGATCTCGTCCTCGTACGGGCGAAGCGCCTTGACGTCGTTGAACGTGATCGACCGGGGCGTGTCGATGCCGAGTGTGCGCAGCAGCGTGGCTTGCGCGCTCTTGCTCAACTCGAGGGCGAACACGTCGGCGCCGTTCAGCACCCGCGCGCCCCGCCGCTCGAGGGTGCGCATGTACGCAAGGGCGAGGGGAACGGCCCGCGTGTTGCCGCGAACGTAGGCGCTCGGGCTCGCCTGGTTGAAATAGAGCCTCGCGACCGGGGTGTCCACGTTGTTGAACGCCGCCTGCTTCAAGTCGAAGGGCTCGTAAGAGATGCCCCGCCGCTCGAGCGCCGCAAAGAGCGGCTTCTGCCACTCGGGATGCTCGTACAGAACGACGAGATCCGGACGGGACGGCATTGGGAGATCGTGACACAAAGGGTGCCCGGTTTTTCGACTAGAATCTGTCGCCGATGAGTCTCGCGTCCAGAGAAGCTGCGGCGCGTGCCCGTGCCATGACGATGCGCAACACTGT
>DASTDQ010000568.1:0-2230 GCA_035710305.1 Vicinamibacterales bacterium
CACGGCGCCGGGCAGGATCGAGTGGACCGTCACCGTGAGCGACCCGTCGACCTGGACGAAGCCCTGGACGTTCTCGATGCCTCTCACGATGAACGATGCCGAGCCGGTCCTCGAATTCGCCTGCCACGAAGGCAACTACGCCGTCCGGCACATCCTCAGCGGCGCGCGTGCCACCGAACACTGACCGCCTTCAGTTCAGCCCCAGGATCCGGCGCGCGACCTGGGGTGTGGCCACGGGGCGGCCGTAATCGGCGCAGAGCTCCGCGACGCGCGACACCAGCTCCGCGTTCGATACAGCCAAGCGGTTCTTGTCCCAGCGCACGTTGTCTTCGAGCCCCGTACGGCAGTGTCCGCCCATCTCGAGGCACCAGCGATTGACCTCCAGCTGGTCCCGGCCGATTCCGGCCGCCACCCAGGTGGCCTCCGGCATCAGCTCGCCGAGCTTGCGCACCTCGAACTCGAGGATGTCGCGCGCAGCCGGCAGCGCATGCTTCACACCGAACACGAACTGCATGTGCAGCGGCGCCTTCAGCAGGCCCGATCGCGCGTAGTCCACCGCGTTGTACAGCATGGCCAGGTCGAAGACCTCGATTTCCGGCTTCACGCCGTACTGGTTCATCTTCTCTGCCAGCTCGCGGATCAGATCCGGCGAGTTCTCGTAGACGCGCGTCGGAAAATTACAAGAGCCGGTGGCAAGCGACGCCATGTCGGGCCGGTGATGCAGCATGCCCCCGCGCTCGGATCCGACGCCCGATCGCCCGCCCGTCGAGAACTGGACGACGATGCCCGGGCAGAGCGGGCGGATGCGCTCCTGGAAGTCGGCGAACCTGTCGGGGTTCGACGTGGTTGACTGATCGTCGTTGCGCACGTGCACGTGCACGACGGCGGCGCCCGCCTCGAAGGCGGCATGCGTGGACTCGATCTGCTCGCTGACGGTGATCGGCACGGCCGGGTTGTTCTCCTTGCGCGGTACCGAGCCGGTGATGGCGACGGTGATGATGCAGGGCTGCCCCTGGGCGTGCACGGGATATGTATAACCTATCAACGGTGCGAAGGTGCGAAGGTGCGAGGGTGCGAAGGTGCGAGGGTGCTGAATCGGGGCTAGAATTCACTGCCGTATGTGTCGTCTCGTTGTTGTCGCAGCGTGTCTGCTCGGCGGCTGGGCCTGTTCCTCGTCCACTCCCGCGCCGCCCGCGGAATCGGGGCCGGCGGTCACCGTGTTCGAAGGTGCGCGCCTGATTGTTGGCGATGGCAGCGATCCGATCGAGCGCTCGGCCTTCATCGTGCAGGACCGATCCGTCGTGCAGGCGGGACGGCAGGGCGAGCTGCAGGTGCCCAACGGCGCGAAGCGGGTTGACCTGACCGGAAAGACGGTGATGCCGGCGCTCATCGACGCGCACAGCCATCTCGGCTACACCAACGTGAAGGAGAGGACCACCTCGGCCGCCAACTACACGCGCGAGAACCTCGTCGACCATCTCCGTCGCTACGCCTTCTACGGCATCGCCGCCACGTTGAGCATGGGCGTCGATCGCGGCGAGCTGGCCTACGAGTTGCGCGCGACGGCCGTGCCCGGTGCCGCGCTCCTGCTCACCGCCGGCCGGGGCATCGCGCTCCCGAATGCCGGCCCGGGTGCGGAGTACCGTCGTGATGCCGCGTACGGCGTGTCGAACGAGGCCGAGGCGCGCTCGGCGGTCCGGGAGCTGGCCGCGAAGAAGGTCGACTTCGTGAAGATCTGGGTCGACGACCGCGACGGCACCGTCGCCAAGCTGCCGCCGCGCCTCTACCGGGCCATCATCGACGAGGCGCACAAGAACAGCCTTCGAGTCGTCGCCCACATCTTCGACCTGGCCGACGCGAAGGCGCTTGTGCGATCGGGGATCGACGGCTTCGCGCACGGTGTGCGCGACGTGGACATCGACCAGGAGTTCATCGATCTGATCAAGGGCAGGCCAGAGGTGTTCGTGATTCCGAACCTGCCCGACAGGGACACGAGCGACGACTACGCCTGGTTGAGCGACACGGTTCCCGCTCAGGAGATTCAGCGCCTGAGAGACGCGCGGGCGAAGCGGACCCCGGCGGCCGCGAAGCAGGCGCAGACGCTGTTCGAGGTGCAGGCGCGCAACCTGGCCAGGCTCAGCGCGGCCGGCGTGAAGATCGCCTTCGGCACGGATGCGGGAGTATCGGTCGGCTGGGTGGCGCACACCGAGCTCGCCGACATGGTGGCCGC
>DASTDQ010000569.1:0-7785 GCA_035710305.1 Vicinamibacterales bacterium
ACGAAGGGGCTGCCGAAGATCTGGATGCACCAGGGCGACGAGCTGTACGCGCGATTGCGCGGCCCGGGCAAGAGCATGACGGTGCTCGCGACGGCCTACTCGGATCCGGCCAACGCCGGCAGCGGGCGAGACGAGCCGCAGTTGATGGTCCTGTCCTACGGCAAAGGTCGCATCTTCCACACGACGTGGGGCCACGATCTCAACGCGCTCAGCTCCGTGGACTTCGTGGTGACGCTTCAGCGCGGAACCGAGTGGGCGGCGACGGGCACGGTGACGCAGAAGGTGCCCGCGAACTTTCCGACTGCCGACACCGTCACCTATCGTACTGACATCGCCGCCATGGACCCTGACTACAAGAACGGGTTGGACAATCTCGATATTCCGGTGACGCGAAAATGAACTCGCCCGACGAGCGTTCTCTCGTGAATTGGACGCATCTGATCTACGGGTTGCATGCGTTCAGCCTCCTCACCGGCATTTTCGGTACCGCCACGGTCGTCGGCATGTTCCTGACCGGCTGGCCGTCGCTCATCGCCGTCATCCTGAACTACGTGAAGCGGAGCGACGTGCGAGGCACTTGGCTCGAGTCGCACTTCCGCTGGCAGATCCGCACGTTCTGGTTCGGGCTGCTGTGGATCCTGCTCTGCATCCTGTTCGTCTTCATGACCCTGGGGCTGGGCATGCTCGTGGTGTGGATACCGGTCGGCCTCGTGGCGCTCTGGTTCATCTACAGGATCGCCCGCGGCTGGATCGCGCTCAACGACCGCCGGCCAATGACGGTCTGAGCCCGCGCGATAGCGCGCTTCATCAGACCATCCCTCCGACCTTTCCGCCGACGGCGAATCCAAGCCAGACCGCGATCAGACTCAGACCGACCTGGCCAACCACGTTCCAGATCGCCTGGCCCAGATGCCCGCCGCGAATCAGCGCGAGCGAGTCGAGACTGAAAGAGGAAAACGTCGTGAAGCCGCCGAGCAGGCCGACGATCAAGAACGTGCGCGCCTCGAGACTCAGCTCCATCCGCCCGGAGGCGATGACGCCGCTGAGCACGCCAATGGCGGCCGACCCGGAGACGTTGACCAGAAAGATACCGAGCGGAAACGGGCTTTCCAAGTGTCCTTGATGAACGAGCCGATTGAGACCGTGGCGCGCGATGCTCCCCAGCGCACCACCCGCGCCGACCAATAACCACACCATGCCGTGGCCCTCCTGAGGAGTCATTGTCCGTCAACTGCTTCACCCTGATGTAGGATGCGCACAGGACGACCAGCGCCTCACGTGAACGCATCGCTGACAGATTCCAGACACGCCGGGCGAGCATTCAGTGTTCGTCTTGCGGTCCTCGCGTCGATCGCACTCTGCCTGGGAACGGCGGCGCGGGCAGAGGACGGATACGAGCTGTGGCTGCGCTACCCGCTCGTGTCCGACGCCCGCCTCTTGAAACAGTACCGGGAATCGTCCGCGGCGATCCTGGTTGCTGGAGACTCGGCGACCGCGCGACTCGTACGCGAGGAGCTCTCTCGCGGTCTTCGCGGTCTGCTCGGCGCCGACATCCCGCTCGCGCGCGACGTCTCGCGAGATGGCGTGATCCTCGCGGGGACGCCAAAGAGCTCGCCGCTTATCGCCGGATTGCGGCTCGACGAGGATCTCAGGCGCGCGGGCGACGAAGGTCTGATCGTCCGCTCGGCGCAGGTGGCCGGACGACGGGCGATCGTCATCGCCGGTAATACCGACATCGGCGTCCTGTACGGCGCGTTTCGATTCCTGCGGCTGCTGCAGACGCACCAGCCCATCGATGCGCTCTCGATCGTCGAGGCTCCAGCCGTTCGCCACCGTGTGCTGAACCACTGGGACAACCTGGATGGCACCGTCGAGCGCGGCTATGCCGGTGCGTCACTCTGGGACTGGCACACGCTGCCCGACTACCGCGCACCTCGCTACCGCGACTATGCCCGCGCCAACGCCTCGATTGGCGTCAACGGCACGGTGCTGACCAATGTGAACGCCAACGCGACGATGCTCACAGGCGAGTATCTGGCCAAGGCCGCCGCGCTTGCCGACGTCTTCAGGCCCTACGGCCTCCGCGTGTACCTGACGGCGCGTTTCAGCGCGCCCATCGAGATCGGCGGCCTGAAGACCGCGGATCCGCTGGCGCCGGAGGTGAGGGCCTGGTGGTCGAAGAAGGTTGACGAGATCTATTCCTACATTCCCGACTTCGGCGGGTTTCTCGTGAAGGCAAATTCGGAGGGCCAGCCGGGGCCGCAGGACTACGCCCGCACGCACGCCGACGGCGCGAACATGCTGGCCGACGCGTTGGCTCCGCATAACGGCATCGTCATGTGGCGGGCCTTCGTCTACTCGGAGAACGTGAAGGAGGATCGAGCGAAGCAGGCGTACACCGAATTCCAGCCCCTCGACGGAACCTTCCGGCCGAACGTCCTCATCCAGGTCAAGAACGGTCCGATCGACTTCCAGCCTCGCGAGCCCGCGCATCCGCTCTTCGGCGCGATGCCGCGGACGCCTCTGATGCTCGAGCTGCAGATTACGAAGGAGTATCTCGGGTTCGCCACGCATCTGGTCTATCTCGCGCCGCTCTTCGAAGAAGTGCTTCATGCCGACACGCACGCGCGAGGCGAGGGGTCGCCCGTCAGGCGCGTCGTCGACGGAACGCTTCACGGGTACGCGGTGACCGGAATGGCCGGTGTCGCCAATACCGGCACGAACCGCAACTGGTGCGGCTCCGTGTTCGCGTGCGCCAACTGGCACGCGTTCGGCCGGCTGGCCTGGGACCCGTCGCTTCGTTCCGCCGCGCTTGCCGACGAGTGGCTGCGCATGACGTTCGGCAACGTCCCGGCCTTCATCGAACCGGTGAAAGCGATGATGCTGTCCTCTCGGCAGGCGGCGGTCGACTACATGACGCCGCTCGGCCTGCATCACCTCATGGCTCGAGGCCACCACTACGGTCCGGGACCGTGGGTCAGCGGCGGGCCCAGGGCCGATTGGACGTCGGTCTACTACCATCGCGCCGATGCCTCTGGCATCGGTTTCGATCGAACGTCGGCCGGCAGCAACGCGGTAGGGCAGTACGCGCCGGCCATCCGCGAGAGCTACGGGCGCGCGGACCGCGTGCCGGAGGATCTCCTGCTCTGGTTTCATCATCTTCCCTGGGATCACCGTGTGGCATCCGGGCGTACGCTCTGGGACGAGCTCGTCGAGCGATACTGCCGCGGCGTGCTGTCCGTCCGCGCGATGCAAGCCACCTGGCGCGCCCAGGAGGGCCGCATCGACGCGGAGCGGTACGAAGAGACGCGCACATTCCTCGCCATCCAGGAGAAGGAGGCGCGGTGGTGGCGCGACGCGAGCGTGCTGTACTTCCAGACGTTCTCGAAGCGGCCGATCAGGGACACCTGCGGGCCGCCGGCCGAATCGCTGGAGTACTACCTGGCGATCGACCGGCGCTACGTTCCCGGGAACTGACCTCGTTCGCCCCTCAGAATCCGTACTTCACGGCGAACTGCAGGATTCGCGGCGCGCCCGCCGTCGTGATCAGCCCGAACGTCCCGGCGCTCCGGTTCGTGTTCGGCTGTCCTCGCTGGAACCAGTTGAACACGTTGAACGCCTCCGCCCGGAATTCGACGTGCTGGCTGCCCGAGAGACGGAAGACCCTGTTCAACGTGACGTCCACGTTCTTGGTACCAACGCCTTCGATGCTGTTCCTCTTCATCGTACCCAGCGTACCGACCGGTGGCAGAGCGAAAGCGGCCGGGTTCAGGAATCGGATGCCCCTCGTGACAGGGTCGACACTCATGTCGCCGTACGGATCGTCGAGCACCTGATTGGCGCGCTGCTGGTTGAAGAGGCCCGATCCGTTCAACGCGCGCTCGGAACCCGGCGTCACCGACAGCCACGGCCCCGTCAGAGCCCGGAAGCTTCCCATCACCCTCCAGTTCGACGCGATCGCGTGCAGCGCTCCCTGACTGAACTCGGGCATCTGGGCCCCGGCGGTCATCGAGAAGTTATGGCGGCGATCCGATGTGCAGTTCCCGTCATCGAAGCTCGGATTGTCAGGGTCGTTGTAGCCCGAGCCGAGGTTCGGCGTTCCACCGCCGCTGCCATCGGGCGATCCGTAGCACTTGGAGAGCGCGTAGTTGGCCGTGAGGATCAGGCCCCTCGCGGCGCGGCGCGACACGCTCAGCAGCAAGCCGTTGTAGTGTTGCCTGCCGTCGCTGACGAGCAGGTCCAACCGTCCGTAGTACTGCCCGTTGACGGGATCGGCCCGGATCAGCGGGCGGCGCTGATTCTCGATCGACGTCATGCAGGTCTGGAAATTCGCGGCGCCGGGGACGCAGTTCACGACCGCGCCGCTCGGGAGAACGGCCGAGGTGATCGTGGGGTCGGCGTTGTTCAGCCCGGTCGTCTCCCAGATGTTCAGCGTGCGGCTGCCGACGTAGCCGGCCGACACGAGCCAGTCGACGCCGAGCTGCTTTTCGAACGCCACGTTCCACAGGTGCACCGTCGTCGATTCGAGATCGTTATTCAGGCTGTTGAACGGCCCGAAGAGCGAGAAGGGCGCATTCTGATCGAATGTGACGGGGAAGATGTTCGGCTGTGACGCACCGAGGAATGGATTGTCGAGGCCGCCAGGCGGGTTGGCCAGGATGACTTCAGAGCCCCACGGCGGCGCCACGGACGTATTGAGGTGGAACTGCGCGTTGACGAACTCGAACGCCTTGCTGTAGGCGGCCCTGACGACGGTCCGCCCGTTGCCCGACGGATCCCAGGCGATCCCCGCGCGTGGCGCCAGGTTGTCCCACCGGCTCGGCATCCCCGCTTGTGTCGGGAAGCCAGGATCACCCGGGAAATACAGGCCCGCAGGGCCGTTGGGGAAGACGCCGCTCTTGATCTTCTGGTCGAACCGGCTCTGGTCGTACTGATAGACGGCTCCGTTGACGAGTTGCGGCGGCAGGAACGGCTCCCAGCGGAGCCCGTAGCTGAGCGTCACCTGCGGACTCACCCTCCACGTGTCCTGCGCGTACACGCCGACGTAGGTCTGCGTCATGTCGAGCGTGTTCGGCGCCGCCTGCTGGAACTGCTGCAGCCGTCCAAGAAGGAAGTCCGACAGGACGAGGCCTGTCGCGATGTTGCCGACCGTGAGCTGACCGGGGGAGCGGACGTTGGCCAGCGAGAGCGACGACCAGTGGGCGGCGTTGACGCCGACGCCGAACTGGTGGTTGCCGCGGACCAGCGTCACGTCGTCGCCGATCTGCCAGGCGTTGGTGTCGAAGGTCGACTCGCTTTCAGTGCCGCCGCCGAGCTGGAATCCGGTGACGTTCGCGCCGGCCGCCGCGCCCACAGTCAGCAGCATGTAGTGCGGCATGTAGCTGTAGATGTTGATGCCCATCTCAGGCGCCGAAAAGAAGTCGGTGCTCGTGCGATGGATGTCGGTTCGGTTGAACGCGAACCGGAACGAGTTCAGCGTCGTGGGATTGATGATCCAGTTCTCGCCGGCAGTGACGCTGTGAGCCATCTGGTCGCGGCCTCCCTGGCGGGTCACGAGCAGATTTCCTCCGGCCGCGTCGAAGGGCGGCGGTCGATAGTAGCTCGTCGCGATGTACCGCCCGAACAGCGAGTGCCGCGTGTTCAGCTGCACGTCGACTTTCGCGACACCCTGCCCGTCGTCGCTCTGGTCGGGCAGCCCGTACGTAATCAGACCGCATTCGTTATCGGGCGTGGGGAGATTCCGCGAGATGTTCAACGCAGCCTTGCTGAGCAACGCGGGTTCGATTTGATTGCCGGAGAAGGGCGGCGGCAGGGTTCGCGCCACGCCGTTGTTGCACGCGGCCGACGCATAGGCCCGGAAGTCGCCGTTCAGCATCGCGGCGGTCGGAACGAACCCGAGATTGTCGACCGGCACGACCCGCGTGTTCGTGCCCTGGTACGCGCCGAAGAAGAACACCTGGTCCCTCGCGATCGGCCCGCCGATTGTCCCGCCGTACTGGTTACGCTTCAGGCCGTCGTCTTTTCGCGAGCCGTCGGGATTCCTGGCGGCAAATGGATCCGTGGCGTTGAGGCTGTGATGGCGGAAGAACTCGAACGCGTTGCCTCGAAAGACATTTGTGCCTGACTTGGTCACGGCGTTGACGGCGGCTCCCGAGTGCATGCCGTATTGCGCCGTTAACGCGCTCGTCTCCGCCTTGAACTCCTGAAGCGCATCAGGGAACGGCAGCGGCAGATTCAGGTTGTCGTACGGATTGTTGTGCATCGCCCCGTCGAGCACGTACGACACACCGAACGACAGGCTGCCGGCGACCGCGTAGGCCTGACCGCCCGTTGCCCCCTGCATGCTCCGGCTCGTGGCGTTCAAGGCCTGCATGGGCACCACGGCTGGAATCGTCAAGAGGAGTTCGGCGGGATTTCGGCCGTTGAGCGGAAGATCCAGGATCCGCTGGTTGTCCATGATCTGACCCACACCGGTGCTGCGGGTCTCGACGAGCGTCGTCGCCCCGGTCACGGTGACCGCTTCGGCGACCTCGCCGAGCTGCATCACGACGTCGATCACCGGGTTCGTGTTGGTCTGCAGGACGATGCCGGTGCGCTCGTGCTTGCGAAAGCCCTGAAGCATCACCTCGAGCCTGTACGGACCCACCGGGAGGTTCGGCAGGCTGTACGCGCCAGCCTCGTTCGTGATCGTGCTCCGCACGAGACCGGTCTCGATCTGGGTCGCTGTCACGTCGGCGCCGGGCAGGACTGCCGCGCTCGAGTCTTTCACGATGCCGCTGATTTGAGCAGTGCCCTGAGCCGCCAGATCGCTGGGAGCGAGCAGGAGCACAACGAGGGACAGAAGGCCGAACAGCCCGACAGGAATACGCAGCATCATCGAACCTCCTCCGCTTGAAAGGACGACGGCTTCGTTCGCTGGATTGTGGCGAATTCGCGGCGGAGTATAGCATTGACGGACACCATGACCCTTCAACCCGCTCCCTCGGACCGCTTCACCTTCGGCCTCTGGACCGTCGGCAACCGCGGACGCGATCCGTTCGGCGAATTCGTCCGGCCGCCGCTCGATCCGTGCGTCGCCGTCCGTCGTCTGGGGGAGATCGGCGCCTGGGGCGTCAACTTCCACGACAACGACCTCGTGCCGATTGACGCGTCGCCGTCCGAGCGCGACCGGATCGTGCGCGACTTCCGGCGGGCGCTGGAGGCGACCGGCGTCACCGTGCCGATGGCCACCACGAATCTGTTCACCGATCCCGTGTTCAAGGACGGCGCATTCACGTCGCACGACAGGCGCGTTCGCGAGTACGCGCTGCAGAAGACGATGAGGGCGATGGATCTCGGCGTGGAGCTTGGCGCGCGCACCTACGTGTTCTGGGGAGGAAGGGAAGGGGCGGAGACCGATGCGGCAAAGGACCCGGTCGAAGCCATCAAGCGGTTCCGCGAAGCGATCGACTTCCTCTGCGAGTACGCGCGCGACGAGCGATACCCGCTGCGGTTCGCCCTCGAAGCCAAGCCCAACGAGCCCAGGGGCGACATCTATTTTCCGACCACCGCGGCCTACCTGGCGTTCATCGAGACACTCGCGCATCCGGAGATGGTTGGCGTCAACCCGGAAGTCGCGCACGAGAACATGATCGGGTTGAACGTCTACCACGTCGTCGCACAGGCGCTGGAGGCTGGGAAGCTGTTCCACATCGACTTGAACGACCAGAAACCCGGGCGCTTCGATCAGGACCTGCGCTTCGGATCCGAATCGATCAAGCCGTTGTTCTTTCTCGTGAAGCTGCT
>DASTDQ010000570.1:0-6440 GCA_035710305.1 Vicinamibacterales bacterium
CGAGAAGTACAACCTCGGCACCTGGCCGCAAGGGCAGACGAAGGACTACACCTTCGCCAAGTGCGCGAAGTTCCCGTGCGCATACACGCAGCTCTGTCGCGTCCACCCCGAGATGGAAGCCTACGTGGTGGTGCTGCAGAACCCGTACTTCGCGGTGACGGACAAAGCCGGGCACTACCAGATCGAGGGGGTGCCGCCGGGCGACTACACGGTAGCGGTGTGGCACTGGAAAACCAAGGCACAACCCACGCCGGTCACCGTCGATGCCGCCAAGCCGGCGACGGTCGACTTCGTGCTCACGCGCTGAGGCAGGGTCGAGCGATGTCCCTGCGCTCGTACACGGCAGCCGTTCCGGACCTCAGGTACTTCCTCAACCTGATTCCATGCCGCACCGGCTGTCCCGTACGCACGAATGCGGGCGGATACGTGCGGGCCGTGGCCGAGTGGGACACGGCCCGTGGGTACCGCATCGCGCGCGCACCCAACCCGCTAGCGTCGATCTGCGGCCGCATCTGCGCCCACCCGTGCGAGTCGAATTGCCGGCGAGGCGTCATCGATCAGCCGATCTCGATTCGCGCCTTGAAGCGGACGCTGACGGAGCGTCACGGGGTTGAAAACACGCTGAGCGGACAGCCGGGGCCGCTCGAACAGCTGCACCTGGCGGTCAAAGGCCCGGACGGGCCGGCCCGCATTGGCGTCGTCGGGGCGGGTCCGGCCGGGTTGAGCTGCGCCCACGATTTGGGGCTTCTCGGGTACCGCGTCACGCTGTTCGACTCGGCACCGGTCGTCGGCGGCATGTTGTACCAGGGCGTTCCCGAGTACCGGCTGTCGCGCGATCTGATTCGCGCCGAGGTCGATCGGATCCTGACGCTTGGCGTCGAACTGAAGCTGGGGTGGAAGCTCGGGCGCGACTTCACGGTCAGCGATCTGCGGCGGAACGGGTATGCCGCCGTCTTCCTGGCGCTCGGCACGTCGCGCGGCCGCGAGTTGAACATCGCGGGCTCAGATCTCGACGGCGTCATCAACGGCGTCGACTTTCTGTTGAACGCCAACCTGGGCTACCACGTCGCGCTCGGCGATCGGGTTATCGTCATCGGCGGCGGAAACGTCGCCATTGACGTCGCGCGGACCGCGCTGCGCTACTCGGCGGCCGAGGGAAAGCCGGAGCTGCCGGTCACTGCCGAGCAGTTGCTGCAAACCTGGGGGTACGACAACGCCTTCATCGACGCGGCACGGACCGCCCTGCGGTTGGGCGCACGCCACGTGCAGCTCGTCTCACTCGAGTCGCGCCTGGAGATGCCGGCGTCTCCCGATGAGGTCCGCGAAGCCGAGGAAGAAGGGATCACGCTCGCGCCCGGACTGGGGCCGAAAGCGATTCTCGGAGAGAACGGCCGCGCCGTCGGGGTCGAGACGCTCGATGTCGCGTCGGTGTTTGATTCAGCCGGGCGCTTCAACCCCACCTTCGTCCCGGGGAGCGAGCGCCGGCTCGCGGCCGACACGATCATCCTGGCTGTCGGCCAGCAGCCGGATCCCACCTGCCTCGCAGCCGACGCGGAGATTGAAATCATGCCGAGCGGCTTGGTCAAGGTCGACCCGGTGACGCTCGCAACGACGATGGCCGGCGTTTACTGCGGCGGAGATCTGGCGTTCGGGCCCCGCATCGTGATTTCGGCGGAGGCCGACGGCAAACGGGCGGCGCTGGCGATTCACGAGTCGCTCGGCGGCGGCAGGGTGCCTCGCGCGCGTGCGCGCTTCCGGCCGATCGAGCTGAACCGCGCTGGCGATCCCTACGACCGGATCCCGCGCCAGGCGGTGCCCGCGCTTCCGGTCGCGCGGCGTACAGGCTTCCGCGAAGTGGACGAGGGTTACAGCGAGGAGCAGGCCCGCCTCGAGGCGTCGCGCTGCCTGTGGTGCAACGTCGAAACCATCTTCGACTCCGAGCTCTGCATTCTCTGCAGCGGCTGCGTCGAAATCTGCCCCGAGGCGTGCCTGACGCTCGTGCCGGCCTCGCAGTTGCGGCCCAGCCCGGATCTCGATGCCGTTCGCGACGCCCTCGGCGAGAGCGACGAGATGGGCGCGATCGTGAAGGATGAGACGCGCTGCATCCGGTGCGGCCTGTGCGCCGAGCGCTGCCCGACGGGTGCGATCACGATGGAAGCGCTCGAGATCGACGAGTCGCCGCAAACCGCACTCGGGCTGTACCACGAAGCGATGAACGAGGTGGGATGATGACCGAGGATCAGATTGATCTGCAGCGGCGGCGCATCTTCGCCGTCGGCTGCTTCGGCACCGGCGCCGCCACCGCCGGCTTCCTGGCGGCGACTTTCCGTTTCCTGGTGCCGAACGTGCTCTACGAGCCGTCGCGACGATTCGACATCGGATCGCCCGCGGAGTTTCCGCCCGGGTCGGTGACGTTTCTTGCCGACCGGCGCCTGTACGTCTTCAACAGTGCCGACGGGTTCTTCGCGGTTTCGTCGGAATGCACGCACCTCGGGTGCAACGTAAGGCACGCCGGGGCAGGGTTCGAGTGCCCGTGCCATGGCAGCAGGTTCGACGAGAACGGCAGCGTCGTGGCGGGGCCGGCGCCGCGACCGCTCGCCTGGTACGCCATCAACCTCTCGCCCCGCCAGCAGTTGATTGTCGATCTGGATCAGACGGTGGGCCCGGAATTTCGGCTCCGGGTCTGAGGGGAGCCCGACGTGAGTCAGAGGCTCGGACAACGGACCGCCTCGTGGCTGAACGCCGTCGGACGGTCGATCTGGCGCATCGGCTGGCCGGTGACGGACAAGGACCGCGCCGCGGTGATGATCTCGAGCATCTTCCTTCACATCCACCCGGCGCGCGTCAGCCGCCACGTCCTGCGGCCATCCGCGACGCTCGGGCTCGGCCTCATCGCCGCGATCCTGTTCGTGGTCCTGTCGGTGACCGGGCTCGCGCTGATGCTCTACTACGTGCCCTACCCGCCCGAGGCGTACCGCAGCATGAAAGACCTCCAGTTCGTAGTGACCTTCGGCGTCGTGCTGCGGAACATGCATCGCTGGTCCGCCCACGCCATGGTGGTCGTCGTCTTCCTGCACATGTGCCGCGTGTTCTGGACCGGGTCCTACAAGGCGCCGCGCGAATTCAACTGGGTCGTCGGCGTCATGCTGCTGCTCCTCACGCTGCTGCTGTCTTTCACCGGGTACCTGCTGCCGTGGGACCAGCTGGCATACTGGGCCATCACCGTAGGCACGAACATCGCCGCGTATGCGCCGCTCGCCGGTGACCGCGTGAAGTTCCTGCTGCTCGGCGGGCACGTCATCGGCCCGATGACGCTGCTGCGCTTTTACGTGCTCCACTGCGTGATGCTCCCGCTCCTGATGCTGGTTCTCGTCTCGCTGCACGTGTGGCGCGTGCGCAAGGACGGCCTGAGCGGTGCGGAACCGGAGCGAGCGCCCGCTGAGGAAGCTGCCGGCGTGTTTCCCGCCTCGACCAAGACCCACGGGCTGATGGCCCTCAGCCGGCGCCCGCGCGTGTCGGTCGAGGCGCGCGACCCGAACGACGAGGTGTTCGCCTGGCCGCACCTGCTGTTCCGCGAGCTCATCGTCGCGCTCGCGGTTCTCGTCGTGCTCCACGTCGTGTCGCTCGTGTTCATGGCCCCGCTCGAGGAGATGGCCGACCCGACCCGCACGCCCAACCCGGCAAAAGCGCCGTGGTACTTCCTCGGGCTGCAGGAGCTCGTGCACTACTCGGCGCTGGTGGGCGGCGTCGTCGTTCCCACGCTGATCGTGGCGGCGCTCGTGAGCCTGCCTTATTTCGACCGCCGCCGGGAGGGGATCGGCCGATGGTTCGCACCGGAGCGGCGCATCGCCAACACCATCTTCACCGTCCTGGTGATCATCTCCGTCGGTCTTACCATCATCGGCACGCTGTTTCGTGGACCGAACTGGGCGTGGGTGTGGCCGTGGAATTGAAGAACACCGCGCCCCTTCGGATGCACGTCGCGTTCGCCTGCCTCGGTCTGGCGTTCCTCCTCATCTTTGCGTGGGTGGTGTTCCACGAACAGACGGCGGAGTGGCGCGCGACGCAGGCCGACTTCTCGCGTCTGGAAGGAGCGGTCAAGAATCCCCATCAGCTTGCCGAGTCGGCGCGCGTCACCGGGCTCCGGCAGATCTGGCTGGCCGATCTCGGGCGCGTCGATCGCTGCGGCACCTGCCACCTGGGGATCGACGATCCCGCATTCGCGACTGCGCCGCAACCGCACCGGACCCATTCGGGCGCCTGGCTGACGACGCACCCCCCCGATCGGTTCGGCTGCACGGCGTGCCACGACGGCGAGGGGCAGGCGACCGACTACCGCAGTGCCGCGCATCAGCCGCAGCCGTTCGTGACGCGCCCGATGCGTCCGCTCGAAACGATCGAGGCCAATTGCGGCACGTGCCACCGCTCGATCGATCCGCTGGATGCACCCCGGCTCGCCGAAGGCCGGCGGCTCATCATCGAGTCGGGCTGTTTCAGTTGCCACGAGATTCCCGGGTTCGAAGGGTTGACTTTCCGAGGGCCGGCTCTCGACAGCCTCGGCTACAAGGTGCTGCCCGAGTGGCTGGCCGTGTGGCTGAGGGACCCGAGGAGTTATCTCGAGCAGTCGAAAATGGGCAACTTCCGCCTGTCCGCCGACGAGATCGCAGGCCTGCAAGGCTTCCTGCTGTCGCAGCGGGCTCAGGTGCCGCTCGACAGCACGGGCGTCGATTGGACCAGAGCCGATACCAGAAACGGCCGCGCTCTGTTCGGAGAAATGCGGTGCGTCAGCTGCCACGCCGTAAACGGCCGCGGGGGCACCATGGGACCGGAACTGACGCGGATTGGCGACAAGGTACGACGCAGCTGGCTGTTCAGCTACCTGAAGGACCCGCACCGCGTGCAGCCGGACACGCCGATGCTGCGGTACCGCCTGAATGACGCACAGCTGCGGGATGTCACCGCGTTCCTGCTCGAGGAATACAGCTCGGCCGGTACCGTCGCCGAGCCGCCCCCTGCGGCCTATCAGGACGCGCGTTCGATTGCGGCGGGACGGACCGTCTTCGAGCGGCGCGGCTGCATCAGCTGCCATCGACTGCCGGGGATCGAGGATTCCGGTCGGATTGGGCCGAGCCTGGCGGGCGTCGCCGATCGCGATCCGGACCAGCTGCCGTACGGCAGCGAGATCGTCCGGCATACGGCCGAGAACTACATCTTCCTCAAGCTGCTCATACCCGATGCGCTGGGCCAGCCGTCCTCGATGCCGACCTTCGGGTTCACGCCGGCCGACGCGGCGAGGATGACGCTCGCGCTCGCGAGCCTCCGCAAGGCCGACTTGCCGGCGTCGTACGTACTGAAGCCTCCGCCGCCCGAGCCGTACCGTCCCGCTGGCCGCTTCGGCGAGCTCATGTCCCGCTACCGGTGCCTGAGCTGCCACAGCGTCGGCGGGTTTGGCGGCGATCTGTCGACCGTGCCGCTCGACCGCATCGGCAGCCAGTTGATGCGCGACTACATGGTCACCTATCTCCTGAACCCGGGTGCCGTGCGGGTAAGCGTCGAAGCGCGCATGCCGGTCTTCCACATGCAGCCTGATGAAGCGAGCGCCTTCGCCGACTACTTGTCGACCGTGTTTCTCGACGACAGCATGGAGGGGTACGACGCGAGCTTCACCGCTGAAGACGCGCGGCGCGGCCAGGAGCTGTACGATCAACTCGGCTGTGCCGCGTGTCATCAGCTCGGAACCACCGGGGGGTATGTGGGCCCCGAGCTGTCGACCACCGGCACCCGGCTGAAGCCGGGGTGGATTGCCGCGTGGTTGACGACGCCGTCGTTGTACCGACCGGGGACGCTGCAACCCGACTACGGTTTGTCGAACGCCGATGTGCGTGCACTCACCGCATATCTGAGCAGCCTCGGCCGCAGTGACCACGGGCCAGCTATCGCGGATGGCGCGCAATGAGATTCGACCTCAGGCGATGGTCGGCGGCCGGCGCGCTTGCGCTCACGTTTTTGACCGGGTGCGAGGCCGGCCCGACGGAGGAGCCAGGAGATCCGATGCTCGACGCGATTCGCGCCGAGGAACGGGC
The DNA here is from genome assembly GCA_035710305.1 of Vicinamibacterales bacterium. Taxonomy (GTDB): domain Bacteria; phylum Acidobacteriota; class Vicinamibacteria; order Vicinamibacterales; family UBA2999; genus Gp6-AA40. The sequence continues at coordinate 6,084 of DASTDQ010000570.1, forward strand.
CGGCGACCTGTCGTACATCGAGAGCCAGGGTAAGATTCTCTTCCAGCACTATTGCGCCACGTGCCATGGCGACGAAGGAAAGGGCGACGGTCAGAACGCGTCGAACCTGAATCCGCCGCCACCGGACATGAGCGTCTCGACGAACCAGCGGGACCCGGCGCTGCTCAGGAGAGTGATCGCAGAGGGGAGCGCTGCTATCGGACGCTCGCCGCAGTCGCCGCCATGGGGGCGCAGTCTCAGCCGCCAGCAGATCGACTATCTCGTCGCGTACTGCCAGTCCCTGGGCCGCAAGAAACCCTGAACCGCTTCGTCTGCTAGCAACATGAATAAGGTTGGCGGCAGGACTCGAACCTGCGC
>DASTDQ010000571.1:0-2394 GCA_035710305.1 Vicinamibacterales bacterium
CACATCACCCAGGTGCTGGGCGAGGTCGGCGGGAACAAGCGCCGGGCCGCGCGCGAACTGGGCGTGTCGAGGGCGACGCTCGATCGCAAGCTGCAGGAGATATCGCGAACGGGATCGAAATGAGACCGGGTGGCCTCGTATAGATACCGTATGGTGGCCTCATTTCGAGACCACGCGCAGGTCCGCGCGAGTGCGTCGAAGTCCCCGAACGTCGATTTCCCACGCAATTGGCGCGATCACGGGACAGCCGTCCGTGTAGACGACATGTGGCAGGCCCCGTGCAGTATGTCGGGTCGCAACCCCGAGAGAAGGCAGCAATGACGAACAAGAGCGCACCCCGACGGAGAGACATCGTGACGCTGGCCGACCTGGCGCCGCGGCACCGCGTCGTCGGCGGCAGCGAACGTCGCGTCTTTGGCGCGGACGCACGTCAGGAGAACACGACGGCAGCGAAGAAGGACCTTCCTCCCAGCAAGAACGTGAAGGGTGGAAGGCTGGCCGGGAACGACAACCTGACGCTCGTGCGCGCCGCGAGGCCGGCGAAGGACCTGCCGGCGGCCAAGGACATCAAGGCCGGACGGAAGAAGTAGTGTCCGGCTTCAGCCGGACCATGGCGTAAGACGCGTCCACCGTCGAATACGGAGTCTGGAGGACACCATGGCAAGGAAGGATCTCCCCCCCCGCAAGAACGTCAAGGGCGGCATAAGACTGGCCCAAAACGACAACCTGACGCTGGTGCGCGCGGCGAAGCCGGCAAAGGACTTGGCGGCGGGCAAAGACGTCAAGGCGGGCGGAAAACGGCTCAACGACAACCTGACGCTCGTGCGCGCGGCGAAGCCGGCGAAGGATCTCCCGGCGGGCAAGGACGTCAAGGGCGGCCGCACGGCTGGGAAGAAGTTGCAGTAGGACGCGTCCATTCGAACACAGAGAGTCTGGAGGATACGATGGCAACCAAGAAAGATCTCCCCGCGAGCAAGAACGTCAAGGGCGGCAAGAAGCGAGCGTAAGCCGCGTCCAATCGAACACCGAGTCTGGAGGACCCAATGGCAACCAAGAAGAGAGATCTCCCCCCGAGCAAGAACCCCAAGGGCGGCCGAATTCGCTAGTCACGGGTCACGTCGCCGCGGTGTCCGGCTCCGGGCATCGCGGCGGGTGACGTTCATCGTTCCCCGGCAGGTTGGCGCGCCGCACGCGCACGGCATGCGGGTGATTTCCGCCGCGTACTTGTAGTCCACCGTCAGTTCTTCCCCCTTCGCGATCCGGCGCTTGCTGAAGTACAGAATGTGCCCGCGCAGCAGGCGCGTCTTCAGGTTCGGTGCGCAGGAGTGGTTGATGTACTCGGCGCCGCTTCCCCCGATGGCGCCGTCGATCGTCCAGTAGTTGTCGAGCAGGAACAGGTAGCTGCGCCGCGGATTCCAACGCCGCTTCGATTCCCGCCGGCTGATGCGCTCCCCGGTGTACTCGATCACCTTCCGGTGAGGCGGGATCGGTTCGTCGGCGAACACGCCCAGCCGGTGAATGGGCGAGCGCTTCACCACCACGCGGAACGCCGCGTGCGCGGGATTGATCGTGCCGGTCAGGCCGACGGCTTCGTCGTTCACGGCATCGACTTTGGCCAGGATGCGTTCGGCGCGGCGTGCGCACGCCTCGGCCTCTTTCGTCCGGCCCAGCCGCTTGAGTACGGCGCCGTAGTTCTCCAGACACACGCCCACGTTGGGATGCGACGGCCCCAGCGTCCGCCTGAACACCGAGAGCGCCCGCTCGAACAGAGACGCCGCCTCGTCCGGCCGGTCCGTCTGGAGAAGTACGGCGAGGTTGTTGATGCAGAACGCGACTTTCGGATGATCGGCACCCAGGCCGCGAGTATCGATGTCGAGCGCGCGGCGGTACATCTGCTCGGCGGCTTTCGCGCGCCCCCGTGCCTGGTACATCGCGGCCAGGTTGTTCAGGTTGACGGCGACGGCGTGGTGCTCGGGCCCATGCACGCGTTCGACGATCCGGAGCGCGCGGCGATACAGCCGTTCGGCTTCGCCGTACTTCTCCTGGCGATCCAGCAGCGCCGCCAGCGCGGTCAGGTCGGCTGCGACGTCGGGGTGGTCCGGGCCGAGGGCGCGCCGGCGGATGCGGACCGCCTTGCGCGCGAACGGCTCTCCACGCATCCAGTTCCCGGCGGCGTGCTCGAGCCCGCCGAGGTTGTGGTAGACCGTGGCCACGTCCGGGTGATCGGGTCCAAGCGCTCGCTCGGTGATGGCAAGCGCGCGTTGATAGAGAGGGCCGGCCTCGGCGAACCGCGCCAGGTACTTGTAGCAGACCGCCAGGTTGTTGAGCGGCGTCGAGACCTCGAGGTGCGCGGCGCCGAAGGCGCGCTCCGCGACGGCGATCGCGTCGAGGAAG
>DASTDQ010000572.1:0-2797 GCA_035710305.1 Vicinamibacterales bacterium
TTGAGGAAGCTCCCCCCGACGCTGGCGCCGCTGAAGCGCGCCTCCGTGAGACAGGGAAAGAACTGGCCGCCTTCGACGAGCACGGCGTCGCCGGAAGACACGATGATGCGGTACTCGGAGTTGCGCGTGCGCACGCGGAGCGTGGTCAAGGGGGCGAGATCGCGCAAGTGCACGCCGCTCGTGCCGGCAACGGCTGTGGTGAAGCCCGTCAGCGTCGCCGCACGCGAGATGCACGTCGTCTCGTTCATGGCCCGTGAAGTATCTTACGCCAGATGGCGGCCTGACATAGCTGGACCGGTTCGTGCGCGCTCTACTGTGCGGCCGGCGTTGACGTTTCGGGCACGAGCGTTACGACAGTACGTCGCTCCGCGGGGAAGTACTTGCGCAGCGCCGCATGGATGTTCTCCTGCGTCAGCGAGTCGGCGCGCTCGATGCGCTGGAGGATCCGCCGCGGGTCGCGCCCGAGCAGGTGCATGGCCTGCAACGAGTTGAGCCAGTAGCTGTTCTGTGTCAAGGCCTCCTGCAGGCCGTTCTTCTCCTGTTCCTTCACGCCCTGGACGTCTGCTGCCGACGGTCCCTCGCGCCGCAAGCGATCGATCTCGGTCATGACGGCTGCCGTCAGGCTCTCGACGTTCTCCGGCGCGCTGCCGAACTGCACGCTCGTCGTGCCGTACCCGGGCAGCGGCGCCGTATTGGAGTAGCCGACGCCCACCGAGTAGGTCCCGCCCAGCTTTTCGCGAAGAATGTCGCGCAGCCGCATCTCCAGCACCGTTGCCGCCGCCTGCACGCGATGGGTTTCGAGCTCGTCGAGCCCTGTGTCGGCGAAGAACGTCATGACGGTCTGGCTGCGCGGCTCGCGCCCCTTGGTGACGACCTCCCGCACGACCGATGGTGGAAACCGCAGGCCCATGTCCTCCACGCGGGACTCGCGGGCGCCGCGCGTCGGCAGCGAACCCAGATAGGTCGAGACGAGGGGCGTGATCTCGTCCACTTTGAAGGCGCCGACGAAGAAGAACGTGAAGTCCGCCGCGTTGGCAAACCGCTGCTCGTAGAACGACAGCATCTTCTCGGCGCTGAGCCCGGCGACATCCTCGACCTTGAGCTGCCTGGCCGTGTAGTGATCCATTGTGTTGACACGGCGGACCCGTTCGGCGAACACCGCCCCGGGGCTCTCCGCCTGGTTGGCAAGCCCCGCCTCGAGACGCTGCTTGAGCAGCGCGAACGCCGCCGGATCGCGATTGGGCGCGGTGAAATACAGGTAGGTCAGCTGCAGCGCCGTTTCGAGATCGCGCGGCGTGCTCGATCCGTTGAGGCCGTGCGTGGCGCTGGACAGGGACGGCGACGCCCCCGCAATCTTCCCGGCCAGCAGCTTCGACAGGTCGGTGGGCGTGATGCCGCCCACGCCGGCCATGCCCACGAGCGAGGTGGCGAGCGCCGCGTTCTGATAGTCATCCGCGGACGCACGCGACAAGCCGCCGCGGGCGTAGGCCGTGAAGAGCAGCTGGTCGTTGCGGAAGTCGGTCGGCTTCAGCCACACCTCGACGCCGTTGGACAGAGTCAGCACCGTCACGCCGATTTCGGGAATCTCGCGACGCGCGGACACCGAACCCGGTTTCGGGATGCTGGCGAGCAGCGCCCGCCCCGCGATCTCGTCGCGCCACGGCTCCACGCGGGCTGCCAGCCCCGTTCGAAGCGCCTCGCCAAGCGCGGGCTCGGCGATCGCGGCGAGCCCCGGCTTCTCCGGCGCCGTCGCCAGCACGACGCGGTTGCCGTCGCCCAGCATCTCGCGCGCGAGCGCGGCCGTCTCCGTGGTGGAGATGGTCGAGAGGAAGCGTCGCGCCAGCTCCATTTCGGCGGCGATCCCCGGCGAGGCCTCCCCGCTCAGAAAATGCCGAATGAGCTCTGAGGCCAACGGCTCGCTCTGCGCCTTGTCCCGCTCGTTGAAGGCGCGCTCGAAGCTGGCGAGCGTCGTGCGCCTGGCCCGGTCCAGCTCGGCTTCGCCGAAGCCGTGCTGCCGGATGCGCGTCACTTCCTCGCCGAGCGCGCTCAGGCCGCGCGCGATCGCGCCGTCCCGCACGCGGGCCGAGACGGAGGCCGCCTCGACGGTCCGCCCGAGCGTGTCGCTGCCCGCCGACGCCGCGAGAAACGGCGCGTCCGCCTGCCGCGCGATCTCGGCGAACCTCGCGTTCATCATCTGGAAGACGAGCCCCTGGACGAGCGAGCGACGGTAGTCGGCCATCGACCGCAGCTCGTGAAGCGGACCCTTGCTCATCACCGTGACCGACGAGCCCTGGGCCTCGCGGTCCGACACCGACACGTAGCGCGTTTCGGCGTGCGGCGGAATCTCGTACACCGTCCGCGTGGCCGGCGCGGGTGTCGGCATCCCCGAGAAGTTCTTTCGCACGAGCGCTTCGGCCGCCTGGGGCTCGATGTCGCCGACCACGATCACCGCCATCCTGTCGGGGCGGTAGAAGTCGCGATAGAACGCCCTGAGACGCTCGGGCGTGAAGCTCTTGAGGATCTCCGGCGTGCCGATCGGCATGCGGTCGGTGTAGCGCGACGCGCCGAAGAGCGCCTTCATCTGCGGCTCCTGCATCCGCGTCCCTGCGCCCAGGCGTCCGCGCCATTCCTCGATCACCACGCCGCGTTCGCGGTCGATCTCCGCGGGATCGAGGGTGAGGCCGCCCGCGAAGTCGCTGAGCGCCTCGAACCCTCGCTCGAGCACACCCGGGCGTTCGGTCGGCACGTCCAGCATGTAGACGGTCTCGTCGAAGCTCGTATAGGCGTTGACGTGCGC
>DASTDQ010000573.1:0-3828 GCA_035710305.1 Vicinamibacterales bacterium
GGGCCGTCAGCCTGCCGATTCCCGGACCCGCGCCGGGATTCGTCCAGCCGAAGACCCCATGGGGTGACCCCGATCTGCAGGGGTTCTGGCCGGGCGTCGACATGGTGGGCGTGCCGCTGCAGCGGCCCGCGCGGTTCGGCACGCGCAACGTGCTCACCGAGGAAGAGTTCTCTCAGCGCGCCCGCGACATCAAGGCCGAGGAGGAGTCGCTTGTCGCCGAGATCGACGTGTTCACCGCCGACGTGACGACGCCATGTGCCATCCGCTGTCCGACGTCGCCGCAGCCGCACTGGCAGGAGACGGGAAAGCCGTCGCGGCAGGCGTCGCTCATCATCGACCCGCCGGACGGCCGGCAGCCGCCGTTGTCGCAGGAAGGACAGGCGCGTCAGGCGCGGCAGCAGGCCGACAACAAGGCGCGGCTCGCGCGGCTCCAGGGGCGCGAGGCGGACAGCCATCTCGATCGCAGCCTCTACGATCGCTGCATCACGCGCGGCCTCCTCGGTTCGCTCCTGCCGACCATCTACAACAACGGGAACGAGATCGTACAGGGGCCGGGGTACGTGGTGATCCGCAACGAGATGATCCACGAGGCGCGCGTGGTGCCGCTGGACGGCCGTCCCCATCTGCCGGCAGGCGTGACGTCCTACATGGGCGACTCGCGCGGCCGCTGGGAGGGGAACACGCTGGTCGTCGTGACGAAGAACCTGAACGGCATGACCGGCGCCGGCGGGAACGGCGGCGGCCGGACGAGCGGCCGGATCACGATCACCGAGCGGTTCACGATGCTCGATCGGAACACGCTCCAATACACCGCGACCATTGACGACCCGGGGACGTGGACGCGGCCGTGGACCTTGTCGTTTCCGTGGAAGCGCGAGCCGGTCTACGGCATGTTCGAGTACGCGTGCCACGAGGGCAACTACGCGATGCGCAACATGCTGAGCATTTCGCGCGCGGCCGAGGCGGGCGTGGGCAGGTAGCCCCCGCACTCCCCTTCCCGCTGCGGCGCCAGCCGCGTCGGATCGCGCTGGAGATCGTTGGATTCGACATGACCGAAACGGCCACCAAAGAGACGCTCGGCTTCCAGGCCGAGGTGAAGCAACTGCTCCACCTGATGGTCCACTCCTTGTACGGCAACAAGGAGATCTTCCTGCGCGAGCTGGTCTCGAACGCGTCCGATGCGGGCGACAAGCTGCGCTTCGAGGCGATGACCGACGGGGCGCTGTTCGAGAACGACCCGGACCCGAAGATCCGCGTCAGCTACGACGCCGGCGCGCGGACGATCACCGTGTCGGACAACGGCATCGGCATGTCGCGGCAGGAAGTGATCGAGCATATCGGGACGATCGCCAAGTCGGGGACGCGAGAGTTCTTCGCCCAGCTCTCCTCCGACCGCGCCAAGGACGCGCACCTCATCGGCCAGTTCGGTGTCGGCTTCTACTCCTCTTTCATCGTCGCCGACCGGGTGACCCTCGTCACGCGGCGTGCCGGCCTGACCGCCGAGCATGGCGTCCGCTGGGAGAGCGCCGGCGAAGGCGAGTACACGGTGGAGACGGTCCGCAAGGAGACGCGCGGCACCGACGTCGTCCTGCACCTGCGTCCGGACGAGGACGAGCTGCTTGCCGGCACGCGGCTGCGCGCCATCCTGCGCAAGTACTCGGACCACATCACGGTGCCGATTCTGATGAAGAAGGAGCGGTGGGACGCCGACGCGAAGAAGCAGGTCCTGGCCGACGAGGACGAACAGATCAACCAGGCGTCGGCGCTGTGGGCACGGCCGAAGTCGGAGATCACCGAGGAGCAGTACCACGAGTTCTACAAGCACGTGGCCCACGACTTCGAGGCGCCGCTCGCCTACACGCACGCCAGAGTCGAAGGGCGCCAGGAGTTCACGCAGCTCTTTTTCATCCCGCAACGCGCGCCTTTCGACCTCTGGGACCGCGAGCGCCGCCGCGGCATCAAGCTGTACATCCGCCGCGTCTTCATCATGGACGATGCCGAGCAGCTACTGCCTCCGTATCTGCGCTTCGTCCGCGGCATCGTCGACAGCAACGACCTGCCGCTGAACGTGTCGCGCGAGATCCTGCAGCAGTCGCGCGACGTGCAGACGATCCGCAACGCGTCGGTCAAGCGCGTGCTCAGCCTGATCGAAGACCTCGCCGAGCACCATGCCGAGAGGTTCGCGACCTTCTGGAAGGAGTTCGGCCGCGTGCTCAAGGAAGGCACGGCCGACGATGCCGGGAACCGCGAGCGGATTGCGAAGCTGCTGCGCTTCGCGTCGACCAAGAGCGACACCGACGAGCAGACGGTCTCCCTCGGCGACTACGTGGGGCGGATGAAGGAGGGACAGGACGCCATCTACTACGTGACCGCCGACAGCTTCTCCGCGGCCCGGAACAGTCCGCACCTCGAGATCTTCCGCAAGCTCGGCGTCGAGGTGCTGCTGATGTACGACCGCATCGACGAATGGGTGGTGTCGCTCGTCACCGAGTTCGACGGCAAGCCGCTCCACTCGGTGGCCCGGGGCGGGCTGGATCTCGGCAAGATCGGCGGCGAGAGCGAGGCGAAGGAACAGGAGAAGCAGACCGACGAACACAAAGGCCTCGTCGAGCGCATGCAGGCGGTGCTGAAGGATCGCGCCAGCTCGGTGCGCGTCACCGCGCGGCTCACCGATTCGCCGTCGTGCCTGGTGAGCGGCGAGCACGGGATGAGCGCCCACCTCGAGCGGATGCTGAAGGCCGCCGGCCAGAACGTTCCTCGCTCCAAGCCCGTCCTCGAGATCAACCCGCGGCACCCGATTGTCCTGCGTTTGACCGACGAATCGGACGAGCGCCGGTTCAGCGACTGGAGCCACATCCTGTTCGACCAGGCGGTACTGGCCGAGGGCGGTCAACTCGACGACCCGGCAGCCTTCGTCAAGCGGTTGAACGACGTAATGCTCGCACTGGGCGGCGGGGCGTCGAAGATCTGGATTCCCTGACAGTCGTCACACCTCAGCGGCGCCCACGCGGCGAAGAGCCGTTGCCGGCCGCAGCGTTGGTCCGCTCTGTGCAATCTGCGAACGCGGAGGGGTGACATGACCGCGACCCAAGTGACCAACGCGACGCCCGCATACGATCCGACCGACAATCCCACCAATTGCTGTCCGCGGTTCAAGCCGGAGCTCTGGGACGGGCAGGAACTGCACTTCGAGAACAAGCCGTTCGTCTCGGCGTCCACGGTGAGTCTGTTTCACGTGCCGCTGAACATGGGCTCCGTGTTTGCGCGTACATGGAACGCCATCAAGGACGCTCACGCAGAAGACGGTGGTTTCCTGGTCTTGAGCCATGAGGACTCGGCCTGGCACGCAGAGCACTTGTTTGCCGTGTCGCGGCCAGTCCCGGGAAGCGATATGGTCAGCCTGAGCGGTGACTTCCTGACCAAGGTGTTCGAAGGGCCGTACGAGGCGGCGAAGCGGTGGGCAGACGAAATGACACACTACGTCAACGAGCGAGGGCACAGGCTCGACACGCTGTATTTCTTCTACACGACGTGCCCGAAGTGCGCGAAGTACTACGGCAAGAACTACGTCGTTGGCGTCGCGAAGGTGAAGTAAGCCCTCACCGACTCCTCGCCGTACGCCGCGGCCGCGGCGAGGACTCGGTGATGGCGCTCTGGCCCTCGATGACCGCCCTTTACCCGCGTGCCCGCGTGTACCAGCCGGCGCCGAATCCAACCAGCATGCCGGCGATGCCTGCGACAACCGCGGCGCCCCCGACGGCGCGGAGTGGATGGCGCCTGATATTCAGTGCGGCTTCCGCGACCGCGTCCTCCGCCGCGTGCCGAGCG
>DASTDQ010000574.1:0-15642 GCA_035710305.1 Vicinamibacterales bacterium
TGTCCCGGGTTAGAGATTCGCTGACAAAATCCGGCTACCTTGGCAAGGATCTCGTCAGCCGTTTTCGTCCACACGAAGGGCGTCGGCGCTTCGTTGGTGATCGCGAGGTACTCGCGAATGGCGGTCTCCAACGCGCGGACACTGCGGTGCGTGCCACGCTTGATCTGCTTCTGGCTCAGGAGCGCGAACCAGCGCTCAATGAGATTGAGCCACGAGGCACTGGTCGGTGTGAAGTGCAAATGAACCCGTGGGTGCCGCACGAACCACCGCCGTACGCGCGGAGTCTTGTGCGTGCCGTAGTTGTCGAGAATCAGATGCACCTCGAGGTCTGGCGGCACCTGGGCCTCGACCGTCTCAAGGAACTGCAGGAACTCCTGACTCCGATGCCGACGATGACATTCGCCGATGACCTTGCCCGTGGCCACGTCGAGGGCGGCAAACAACGACGTCGTCCCATGGCGGCGATAATCGTGCGTGCGTCGCTCGGGGGAACCGAATGTCATCGGCAAGACCGGCGCGCTGCGGTCCAAGGCCTGGATCTGACTCTTCTCGTCGACGCTCAGCACCAGGGCGCGATCGGGCGGCGCCAGATAGAGCCCGACGATGTCGCGCACCTTTTCGATGAAGCGCGGATCCCGCGACAACTTGAATGTCTCGCTGCGATGCGGCTGCAGCCCGAAGGCGCGCCAAATCCGGCCGACCGTCGCGTGACTCAGCTCGAGCTCCTTCGCCAACGTCCGAGTGCTCCACTGCGTCGCGTCCCGCGGCGTTCGTTCCAGCGTGTCCGTAATCACCTGCTCCACTTGCGCATCGCTCAGCCGGCGCGGCGTCCCTGGACGGGGCTCGTCGACGAGCCCGTCCAAGCGCTTGTCGGCGAAGCGGCGCCGCCACCGGCCGACCGTCTGCCGCGTGATCCGCAACTCGCTCGCGACCTCCGAATTCGATCGGCCCGCGGCGCAGGCCAAGACGATCTGCGCACGCTGGGCCAGCCCTTGCGCTGTCGTCCGGCGTCGCGCCCACTGCTCCAAGGTCGTCCGCTCGCTGGGACTCACGGTCACTCGAACCGTCGGGCGTCCGCGTTTCATCATCCGCGCCTCCTTGTACCAGAAGTACGAGAGGCGCGGCGAATTCGTTTCAGAACATCAGATCCGGGACACTAACGGATAGCGAACAAACCACGCCAAACGGGCGCTAACTGGACCAACAGACAGGAGGACGTAACCGCCGAGGACCGTGTAGACCCCATGTGTCCTCGTCTTCCGCGCTGCCCTGTCGAGAGGCATCGATGGCAATGACCAAAGAACGCTCTCGTGGGAGATCTCATTCGGGCACGCACGACCAGGTAGTCCGAACGGCGCCCGTTCGAACGATCGGCTCGCATGTGTGGTCACGCTTATTTCACCAAGAGCACAGGGCACTGCGCGAGGAGCCCGACTTTGTAGCTGATCGTGCCCCAGTCGCGGTTCACTGTCGAGGGCGCGACACGGTGCGAGGCGAGGACGATCAGATCGACGTCGTTGGCTGCCGCAAACTTCACAATCTCTTCGGCACGTCTCCCATAGATCAACACATTCTTCACACGCATGGAGGGGACGCGTCGAGCGAACCGGGTCATCGTGGTACGGGCTTTTCGTTCCAGGCGATCGTAAAAGGGTTTCAGTTCGTCAAACTGCATTCCCTCGATTGTCTCGATGACGTGCATCAATGTGATGCGGGACGTATCAGAGACCGTCAGCTTGTCGGCCAGCTCCAGTGCCTTCTCAGTCCGTTCCGTCAGATCGGTGGGAACGAGGACATGATGAAAGCGCAGGATAGATTTCGCGTTCGACTTCGAACTCGTGCTCGGCTTCATGACGTGACCACGATCTTAGACTACCCCGCGCCTCGATCTGGATGCTACTTGCGATGATTGTCGCAGCGCGCCGAGCCCTCGACTGTTCGCACCGAGCGTGTCCTGACACTAGACTAGAACACGACCCAGATGATGACGACCGCGTAGAACAACCCAGTGGCCAGCAGCTCGAGTGCGAGGTACTGTGTCCGCACGCGAACAAATTCCGGAGACGCGTCGATCCCCGGTCGAGGAGCCAGGACGCGGAACCTCGGTTCGACCACGTTGTCGATGACCGGCCCGAGTACGAATATCGCCGAGACCAGCACCAGCTTTGTAACGAGTCGAGGCGTGAACGAGTGCCCGATAGCCATGAATCCGATGCCCGAAAGGAGCAGCAGCACGAGTCCCAGGATGATTTGCCGCGTGATTGGCCTGACGACGGCCAGGTAGGTCGGCACGAACGCACCATCGGCGCGACACTGGAACAGCAGAACCAGCTTCGTGGTCGCTGCGCCCAGCCCTATTGCCAGGCCGACGAGGTGAACGAGCAGCAGAGACGATGGCGAGAACATGCTGAAGTTCCACGAGGCTGTGGAGCGTTGCTGATATCCTGATTATGTGCCGCAGACATACCAGGTTGGTCTGTACATTCACGCGTCAGACCCTCAGCTCGCAGCATCGCTGTTGACACGTCTTCACACCACGGGCGTCGGTCTCTTGCCGCTCGCCCAGAGCTGCGCCGCCCTGCAGGACTAGGGTGGATCAATCCGGGTGGCGATCGTCCTGACCACGCCGGTCTGGAGCGGTTCGGAAACCCGTAGGGGCAACTCAGAGAGGGAGGATGTCGTGTCCAGAGGGTCCGTGAATCGCTGGCCGCGTTCATTGCCATGAAGGGCACGCTCGATCTCATAGTGACGCGCGTCCTCGAAGCGGGCGGCCTGGCCCTGGTCGCCGGTGTCTGGTCATTCAGGGGAACAGCGCCAGACGGCTCCACTGTCACATCCGCCGCGGGAGGTTCACGATGGCGAAAGTCAAGGTTTCCACCGAAGTAAAGGCTCCAGTCGAACGCGTCTTCGAGCTTTTCACGGACATCGAGCATGCGGCGGAGCATGTCTCCGGGATCAAGAAGATCGAAGTCCTGTCCACGGGCCCGTTCAACCTGGGTTATCGATGGACCGAGACCCGAGAAGTCATGGGACGACTCGACGACGCGACCATGGAGATCTCGTCGTTCGAGCTGAATCGCACCTACACGGTGACCCACTACAAAGGGGGAGTTCTTGGGAGTGGCGTGCGCATCGATGCCATCTTCACGTTCGAGCCGGTGCCCGCCGGTACGAAGGTCAGCATTGAGTTCGAGCTGCACCCCGAAGGGCTGCCGCCGGCGGTGCTGCTGCCGCTCGAGTGGGCGATTGGGGGCAAGGTCCGCCATGTGCTCAGCGACGATCTGGCCGATCTCAAGAAGTCGATCGAAACGATCACGGGGTCATGAGCACCCGCCTTCGATCGCAGGCACGAGGTCGATCTCATCGCCGGGCCCAACGGGGGTCCCGATCTCCGCGGCGGCGAGCTGGCGGTCGTTCAGGAACATCACCATGACGGGATTGAGCGCGCCGTCCTTCGCCCAGACGAGCGGCGTCAGGCTGGGATGTCGATCGGTGAGCGCGCGGAGCGCCGACTCGACCGTCGTCGCCGGCACGTCAACGGCGTTGACGCCGCCGATGCGCTCGGCGAAGAGGTTCGTCAGACGGATCCGGGGCATCCTAGGTCTTCGCGATCTCGTCGATCTCCCGATCGAAGACCGCCCAGACCCGATCGCTCAGCTGCGAGAAGAACTCGCGGGTCACGAATGGGGGTACGCCGAGATTGGGGTTGGGCCGATCGAACACCTCCGACGGCAGCGTGTAGTCCGATCGATCGTACCCCTGCTTGCGCTCGAGCCATAACGCGCGGACGAAGGCGCGCCGCACGGCGGCCTGCAGCTCCGCAGGCGTCACCTCGAACCCGATTTCGTGCTTCAGGCCCTCGACGGCGTGGTCCCCGGTGACGCCGGCAAACTTGCACAGGCCAAGCAGGTCGTCGCGCACGAAATACAGGCCACGTTCGGTGATCAGCGTGGCCCAATAGTCGAGCGAGGTGTTGCCCTCGAGCGCCAGCGCCATGTAGGTGGCCATCGACATGTGTCCGCCCGCGATCGCCCACGGATAGCCGGGATTGGTATCAGGCTGATATGCGGGAAACTCCAGACCCTTGCAGTGCATGGCGTACCCCGTCTCCCCGAGTTGCTCCGACAGCCGCTTGACGCCGCGGCCCACCTCCGGAAACTGCCCGTTGGCCGCGCCCTCGATGAGCTCGCGCGCCTTGTCGAAGTCCCCAAACCTCGCCCCGTTCAGGATTGGCGCGTCCGGATGGCGCTCGTTGTAGTCCATCACGTACGAGATGGTCGTGCCCAGCGAGATGTTGTCCATCCCCAGCCGGTCGACCAGGCTGATGAGCGTGGCGGCCTTGCGCGGATCGTGGATCCCGATGTTGGTCGACAGCAGGTTCACCGGCTCGTAGTCGAACTTGGCCAGGAAGGCGCCGCGCGTCCCGTCGGCGTTCTTCTCGTACACGTTCTTGTGGCAGTTGATGCCGCACCGGAAGCACGACTCGGCCTTGACGACGAACTGCGGCTGGACGTGATCGCGGAACATCAGCTCCGGCTTGCCGTCGCCCGTGGGCCGGAAGTTGTTCTGGGGAACGAAGTGGAACTTCTCGAGCGGCTCGTAGTTCGACCAGGTCCCGCCGAGCCCTCCTTTCTCCTTCTCGCGGAACTTGCGCGATCCGGGGCCCGTCGACGCCACCTTGTTGATGTCGCGGATCTCCGGCTTCAGCTTCGCGATGCGGTCGGGCGCCTGCGCGACGATCGCCAGCACGCGCTTGTACCCCATGATGGCGCCCATGCCGCCGCGGCCGGCCCATCGGCACTTGTCGTCGCCCGACCTGAGCTGGTTTTCGGTGCTCAGTGCCACCGACGCCATGTAGCAGTCCTCGTAGTGCTCGCCGGCGGGGCCGATCGCCGCGAAGTGCGCGTCGGCGTACCGATCGCGCAGCCACATGATCTTCTCGTGGCAGGTGAGCCCGAGCAGATCGCCGGCGGGCTCGAACGCAATCCGGGGGCCTTGCTCGCCGTGCCGGATCACCAGATACACAGGCACGTCGGCCCGGCCCTCGAGAATCACCTCGTCGAGCCCGGTCCATTTGAGCTTCGGGCCGAACTTGCAGCTGCCGGCCGACCAGATCGCGGCGGGCAGGCCCTTGTTGGAGACCTTGAGCGGACTGTAGGCCGAGAAATACGTCCGGAGCCCCGTCATGACGTTCGACGCCGTCAGCACGCCGGTGTTGACGATGAGCGGATTGTCGGGCGTGAACGCGTGCGTGATGGTCCGCTCCGCCAGGATCTGGAACGATCGCCCGAATCCTCCCAGCACGTCCTCGAGGTTCCGGCACGGCACGTCTTCGATGCGGACGTCCCGGGATGCCAGGTCGATGGTCGCTCGCGCGTAGGCGATTGCGCGAGGGTCGCTACGGGATCCGTTGAACGAGGTGCGCATCGCGACAATTTATCACTGTGACGTCGCGTGTCTCCAGGCACTGGTCGACACCACACGTCTGAGGTAAGATACCCCCCCTTCCCCTCGACTGGAGCATCGTCATGCGGCCGTCATTCAATCACGTGACGAACCGGACGATTGGTTACCTGGCCGCCTTCCTCCTGCTGTCGTGCCCTCACACAGCGTCGGCCATCACCTACATGTCGATCGAGACGGTTCCGAACGGAGATGTCGTCGGTGAGGACGAGGTCGTCACGATTCGCAGCATTGGCTACGCCAACCTCGAGCGCTGGAGTCAGCGGCTGCTCGACGAGTGTCGCGTGGTCGACTCCGTGATCGACGCGCTGATGGCGAACGCGGCCATCAACTCGGTCACATCGACCAACACGCGCGTCGTCGTTGCCGCCGGCGGCTTCGAGGGCGGCACCAACCCGTCGTTCGTGTTCACGGTGAAGGACACTGGAGCGGGCTCGGTGACCGAGGCGGACGTCGACGTGCTCGGCAACGCGCTCGGCTACGTGCTGAGCCAGGGGAGCACTGCGCATTTCAGCCCGAACAATTTCAAGGCGTACGCGTTTCCGCTCGACTACATCCTCGTGACGTTCTCGGGAGTGTTGACCGGCGACGAAGCGCAGGCCTTCTTCGAGCACCTGGGTACGATCGACGAGGCGCTGTTCAGCGGGCTGTTCGCCGGGTTCACGCAGGTCGATCTCCCAGGCTCGTTGACCAACAACTCGATGCTGTTCCTCCAGCCGGCCGTGAGCAAACGACGGTTCATCTCGGGGCTCTCGGCGG
Organism: Vicinamibacterales bacterium; assembly: GCA_035710305.1. Taxonomy (GTDB): domain Bacteria; phylum Acidobacteriota; class Vicinamibacteria; order Vicinamibacterales; family UBA2999; genus Gp6-AA40. The sequence goes on from DASTDQ010000574.1 coordinate 6,223, forward strand.
CGGTGGAGGACGAACCGCGCGCGTCGTATTCACCGCTCAAGAACAACGGCGCGCCGACGACGGCGCGAGCGGGTGTCGCGTTTCCCGAAAACGATTGGCTCACGTTTCCAGACGGGGATCAGTATCTGGCGAACGTCGGCGGATCCGCTCAGCTCCTGAGCGAGCTTGCAACCCTCCGGCTACGACATCTGGTCGCCGTCGCTCGCCTGTTGGAGGCGATCGAGGAAGACGGCGTCGAAGAGTACCTCGCCACGCAGTTCACGTGCCCGAATTGAGGACGGTCTGAAGCCGCTCGCCGGCGACGCCAGCAGGAGCGTTGCTGATATCCTGATGATGTGCCGCCGGACTACCGGGTCGGTCTGTACATTCACGCTTCAGACCCTCAGCTCGCGGCAAATCAACGCGCCGCACTCCGGCTCTATGCCGAGAACATGGGCTGGACAGTCGTGATCGAGATGGGCGGAGAGATCGAGCCGCTCATTCACGCCGCCGCCGAACACGCCATCCAGCTGGTTCTCTGCTGGCGACTGAGCGACATGCCCGAGGCCGAATCGCTGTTGACACGACTCCACACAACCGGCGTCGATCTTTTGCCGCTCGCCCAGAGCTGCGCCGCCCTGCAGGAGTAAGGTGGATCAATCCGGGAGGGCCAGACGCTCGATATTGCTGGGAAAAACCACATCGGACAACCGGTAGCCCATACGCCTTGGGTAACAACGACCTTTCGGGACTTGGGGAGCATTCGCTGTAGACTAGGGCGAACCCGCGACATCAGTCCCAAGACCATCTCAACGACTCGACATTCACCTACAAAGCTCACGCTGGGGAACCGGGCCACGGCCCTGCTGCCTCGATGCGCGACTGGTGTGGGACGAAGACCCACGCGGTAAGTCAGGCGGCCAATTCCGGCCAGTTCTTCAGAGGATTCACACATGTCTACCAACGGCACCATCAAGCGCCTCACCGACAAAGGCTTCGGCTTCATCGCCACGCCTGAGGGCACCGAATACTTCTTCCACCAGTCCGCGTGCACGAGCAAGCCATTCGACTCCATGCGCGAGGGCGAGAGCGTGACGTTCACCATCGGCCAGGGCCCGAAAGGCCCGCGCGCCGAGAACGTCGTTCCGGCCTGAGCACTCGTCGACAACCGAACCCCGGTGGCCTGGCAGGACATCGGGGTTCGAGTGCGCGGATCCGGGACGAGGCACGCCCCTCTCGTTACGTTCGACGCAGCCCTTCTGGATCGTGGCCCGGCTCGTTCGGATAGTTGAAGAACAGCTCGTTGCCGTCGGGATCCACGACCACGAGCAGCCTGTAACCCCAGTGGCCGTCCTTGACTGCAACGCCGCGGGCTTGGACCTCGGCGCGCAACGCGTCGAGCGCCGCAACCTCGGCCTCGTGCGTCTCGGGCTCGACGTTCAGGGAAATGAACATCAGACCCTTGCCGACCTTCTCCGGCCACTGCTCTGAGAGGATCAGGGCGCAGCCCTGGCGGTTCACCTGGGCGACCAGCACCCGGTTATTCTGGTCCTCGTCCTCGACCCGCCACGGGACCCTGAAGCCGAGCCGGTCTACATAGAAGCGCAACGACGCCTCGACGTTCGAGACGTGAAGCACGGGGCGGGCGAACCACTCGGACGGCTTGCTCATGACCGATAATACGGCGCTGCGAGTGATCCATCATCCGCCCACGGCGGCGAGGAGGATCCGGATGCGGTCGAGCATCGTGAGCGTTGTCGTGGCGGCCCTCGTCCTGACGGCCGGCTGCGAGTCCACGCGCAGCCAGACCTTTCAGCCGCGGCGCACGGCCGACGGGAAGCCGGACCTGAACGGCATCTGGCAGGTGCTCAACACCGCCAACTTCGACATCCAGGGCCACGCCTCCAGACCGGCTCTTGCGCTGATGCCGGCGGCGCCGCGCAGCGGAGCGCCAGGACTCGTGCGAGCGACCCACGTCGATCTTCCCCACCCGTCGGTGCGGTCTCTCGGGGCCGTGGGCGGTGTGCCCGCCGGCGAGGGCGTCGTCGAGGGCGGCGAGATCCCGTACCAGCCGTGGGCCGCCGCGAAGAAGAAAGAGAACGCCGAGCACTGGCTGGAGCGCGACCCCGAGATCAAGTGCTACATGCCGGGGGTGCCGCGGGCGACCTACATGCCGTACCCGTTCCAGATTCTGCAGAGCACCGACAAGATCGTGATGGCGTACGAGTTCGCCGGCGCGACGCGCACCGTTCACCTCGACAAGGTCTCCGACAGCCCGGCACCGACGTGGATGGGATGGTCGCGCGGCCGCTGGGAGGGCGACTCGCTCGTTGTCGAGGTGACGGACTTCAACGAGGAGACGTGGTTCGACCGGGCCGGCAACTTCCACAGCGACGAGCTGCACGTGACCGAACGCTACACGCCAACGAGCGCCGATCACCTGCTGTATGAGGCCACGATCGAGGACCCGAAAGTTTTCACGCGTCCATGGAAGATCCGCATGCCGCTGTACCGGCGCCTCGAGCCGGGAAAGAAGCTTCTCGAGTACAAATGCGTCGAGTTCGTCGAAGAGCTGATGTACGGCCACCTGGGCGTCGTCGATCCGGCGACCGGGCAGAAGAACAAGTAGACGGAAGGGCTGCCACATGAACGCTCGCTCTCCAGTCCTGACGCTTGCCCTCGCCGCCGTCGTTGGCGCGGCCATAGCGACGATCGGAGCACAGCAAGACACGAAGCCGAGGACGACACCGTGGGGCGATCCCGATCTGCAGGGTGTCTGGCGGTACGAGGCCGCCATCCCGCTCGAGCGGCCGGCGCGCTTCGAGGGGCGCGAGTCGCTCACGGACGAGGAACTCAAAGAGAGCCAGCGGATCGAGGACGAACAGGCCAGGCAGCGCTTGGCCGGGGCGGAGGGCGCGGCGGTGGGACGGCGATCGGTCGCCGAGTCGCCGATTCGCGGGAACGAGTACAACAGCTTCTGGCAGGACCACGGACGGCCGCGGCAGGTCCTCCGGCAGACATCTCTCATTGTCGATCCCAGGGATGGCCGGCTGCCGTATACGGCGGATGCCCGGAAAGCCGACGCGCGAGCCAGTGCGCGCTACGGCGTCGGGCCCTACGAGTCCTACCTCGACCCCGATACCGGAGAGCGCTGTCTCACTGACGGCGTCACGGCACTGATGTGGCAAGGCCCCAACGGCGGACACAATCGAATCGTGCAGAGCCCCGGCTACGTCACCATCCTCCACGAGGAGTATCTCGACCGGCGCATCATCCCGACCGACGGACGGAGCCATGGCAGCATCCGGCAGTGGTTCGGCGACGCTGTCGGCACATGGGAAGGCTCGACCTTCGTCGTCGATACGATCAACTTCATCGATCGTACGAACTACGAGTGGGCGTCGATCTTCACGCGTCCGTCGGAGACGCTGCACATCGTCGAGCGCTTCACTCGAACGGGTGCGGACGCCATGGAGTACCGCATCACCGTGGACGATCCGACGACGTTCGAGAGGGCGTGGACGGCGGTGATTCCGATCACGCGGCTGAGCGACGAGACGCAGATCTACGAGTACGCCTGCCACGAGGGCAACTACGCGATGACCAACCTGCTGGCCGGCGGGCGTGCCGATGCGGCCAGGCGATCACGGTGAACCATGCGCAGCCACCTGATGTTCCTGTTCGTCGTGAGCGCTGGGTCGTTGCCCGCGTCGCTCCACGCGCACCACGCCTTCGCGGCGGAGTTCGACGCCAGCAAGCCGTTCAAGATTCGCGGCACCGTCGTCAAGATGGAGTGGATCAACCCGCACACGTGGCTGCACCTGGACGTGAAGCGGCCCGACGGCAAGACCGAGCGATGGATGATCGAGGGCGGCCCGCCCAACGCGCTCTACCGCCGCGGCTTCACGAAGAACTCTCTCCCGCAGGGCGCCGAGCTCGTCGTCGAGGGGTTCAGGGCCAAGGACGGGACCCTCAAGGGCAACGGCCGGGAGCTGACGTTCGCGGACGGCCGGCGCCTGTTCGTCGGATCGTCGGGCACCGGCGCGCCCAACGACGGCAGGGAACCGCAGGGCGGCAAGGAATAGCGGCGAGGACCTCAGATACCAGCGCGCACGAACGCCACGTCGTCGAGCAGGACCTGCGCCGCACTCGCAGCAATCGATTTTCCCTGCTGCGCCGACACGTGGTCGCTGAACTCGTTGAGATCGCCTCGCGCCGCTGTCACGTTCCCCCGATTCAACGCCCGCTTGGCGTCTTCCAGCTTCGCGATCAGGCGCTGTGCGGTGTTCGAGGCGATGCTGCCCTGTGCCGCGAACGTGTTCACCGCCGCGATCAGGCTATCGATGGTCGCGATCACGCGGAAGGTCACGGTCTGCGTTGACGTGCTGCCGGCGCGGTCCGAAGAGGTGACCACCAGCGTGTGCGATCCGAGTGTCATCGCCAGCAGTTGAACCGTCTCGCCGCTGGTGACCGATGTGCCGTCGAGCCGCGCCGTGGGAGACCCATCGATTCCTGACGTTGCGTCGGTCGCGGCGAACGAGAGCTGCAGCGCCGCACTGTGGAGGTAGTCAGCGGATGTGGGTGAGCTGACGCTGATCGCGGGCGGCGCCGTGTCGATCGCGACGACGGTGGACACGGGGTTCTCGGTATTGCCGGCCTCGTCCGTCGCGCGTGCGCGAACGACGGTTGCGCCCTGCCCCGCGATCGAGAACGGCGCGCTGTATCGCTGGAACGGCCAGTTGTCGAGGTTGTACTCGACGTAAGACACGCCGCTGCCACCCTGATTGTCCGAGGCACTCAGCGTGATCGTCACGTTCGATCGGAACCATCCGTTCGACCCCGCGGTTCCAGATACGCCGATGGCCGTCGTAGGCGCAATCGTATCGGCAGGTGGCGGCGCATCGACCGTCATCCGTGCGATGAACACGTCAGCGTCACCGGCATTCTGTGCCTGCAGCGGCTGGCGCGTCGGGAAGTTCGTGGAATTGGTCGACCCCGCCACGACGAGAGCGCCGCCGGTGAAATCGAACGCCACGCGACGACCGGTATCCTGGCCGCTGCCTCCCAGGTACGTGGACGACTGAAGCTGGCCTGCGGCGTCGAATGCCGCCACGAATGCGTCGGCGGCTCCCCCGCCGTACGTCGCCTGGATGGCTTCACGTCTGGGAAAGTTGGTCGAGCGGGTCGCACCGGTCACGAACGTTTCGCCGAAGGGTCCGAGTGCCACATCCGGCCCGAGGATCTGGGTTCCGTCGACCTCCTGATCGCTGCCGCCCAGGAATGTCGAGAACGCGAGTCCATTGCCGGCTGGATTCAGCGTCGTCACGAACACGTCGGAGAATCCGCCTCCGTGCAGAGGCTGGTACGCGTTCGCGGTCGGGAAGTTCGTCGAGAGCGTGAGGCCCACGATGTGGGCTCGTCCGGCCGAATCGACGGCGATCTTCGACCTGTAGTCGGATTGGGAACCTCCCAGATACGTGGCGTATACGACGGCGCCGGCCGCCGAGAATTTCGCGGCAAACACGTCCACATCCATGAAGCCGCCCGGGGTCGCCTGGTAGGCGTTCCGTACTGGAAAGCCGCCCAATTGCGTGGTTCCCGTGACGTAGGCGGCACCGGTATCATCGACGGCGATGTCGCTGCCCGATTCGGAGCCGATGCCACCAAGGAATGTGGAGTACTGCAGCGTGGATCCGTCAGGGCTGACTCGCGACACGAAGACATCGAGGCCGACACCGCCTGCGGCGTACGCGCGTGTCGGGTCGAGCGGATCGACGGCGAAAAACGGCACATTGATCCCGACAGGCGGCGCCCCTCGCCACGTTACCCCGCCATCCTCGGTCAGCCCGCCCCCAAACGATGTCGCCGCGTACACGATGTCCGGGTTGGAAGGTGCGATGGCGACGTTCATCACATGTGCGCCCGCAAAGACAGACACAGGCGCCCAGGTCGCGCCACCCGATGTCGACACGAACAGTCCGGCGGAAGTGCCTGCGTAGACCAGATCGGGATTATGAGGGTCGACGGACAGCGCAGTGATGATTGGAGCAGGCTGCTGGGAATCGATTGCCACGGGTGTCCAGGTACTGCCGTTGTCGCTCTTGAACAGTCCCTGCACCGTGCCCGCGTAGACGACGGACTGGCTGACGGCAAGACTCATGACGCCGATGGGGAGGCCGGCAAGGTTCCACGTCGTTCCCCCATTGGTGCTCTTGAACAAGCCAAGGGTCGGGAATTCGCCGGCCGAGAACGCCACGTAGACAACTCCCGATGGGTCGACGGCGATCGTCCACGCGCCCGCGAAGAACTGCAGGTTGGTCCAGCTGGTGCCGTGGTCTGCGCTGCGAAACACCCCGGCATTGCTTGCGACGTACAACACTCCCCCGGAATCGACGACCATTCCATTCACACGAGCCGGCGGGAGACTGGCGCTTGTGGCGGACCACGTGGAGCCCGCATCGGTGCTGACGAAGACTCCGTCCGCGTTGGTGCCGGCATAGACGATCGCCGGCTCCACAGGATCGATCGCGAACATCGTGACGTGGCTCGTGTTCAGCCCGTTCGAGATCCCCGCCCACGTGGCACTGCCGTCGGTGGTTCGAAACGCGGGGCTGCCGCTGAGTGATCGTTGGGCGGCGTTCGCCGTTGGAAAATCCGCCGAGGACGTCTCACCCGTGACGTAGGCGCGCCCAAGCGCGTCCACCGCGATGCCCGTACCCGAATCTATCCCATTGCCTCCGAGGTGCGTGGAATAGGCGATCGAACCGTTCGCATCCAGCTTCGCGACGAAGCCGTCCCTGAACCCGCGCCGTGACGATTGCAGGGCGTTGAGCATTGGGAAATCGCTCGATTCGGTCAGGCCGGTGACGTACGCGTTTCCGGCGTCATCGACAGCCAGGCTCGCAGGCTCGTCGTAACCGCCTCCACCGACGTAAGTCGCGTACTCGAACTGGTCACCATTAGGGGTCAGCTTGACGACAAAGGCATCCCAGTTGTCGCGTCCGTGCGTGAGCCCGGGCGGGGCAGAAATCGGGAAATCCGCTGCCCTGGTCAGACCCGCCACGTACATGTGTCCCGAGGCATCGACCGCCACGCCGGCGGCACGCTCCTCGCGCGCACCTCCCAGATAGCTCGAATAGGTCAACACGGGATCGATGATCAGCGGGAGGTGCGGATCGTGGTTCCCGACTCGAAAGCCAACCCGGCCGCCTTCGTGAATGACGTACCCACCGCGAACCGATCGACGAGTGCCCGCATCGACCTGATAGATCGTCGGCGCGTGCTGCACGAGATTGCCCGAATCGGTGGCGAGAACGAGATTACCCTGGGCATCGATTGACACACGTGTGGATCCGCTGAACGTCAGCCCGATCGCCCGATAGTCCGCGCCCGGCGCAACGACAAAGTCGAATTCGAGTCGGCGCTGGTTGCCGTAGTACACAAGGTCGACCCCCGGGTAGACATCGCGGTATTCGACCTCGGCGAAGCTGCGAAGCCCCGTGCGCCACCGCCGCGGATCGTTGCCAATCAGGTAGTTCGTCACACCGGGCAGGATGTGACGCCCACGCCCGGTCGCGAGAGGAGAGGCCCCCATCAACCGGAATGCGATCGAGACCCGCTGCCGATCGGCCGTCTCATCCATGAGCAGCGTTGCCGCGCCTCGGTCGAGGAACACGAGGTACCCTGAGCCGCGCGCCAGGAAGTCCGCATCGGTCCCGTCGTGATCCACCAAGGCCTCGAACCGCAGAGGTGTGGCGGCATAGACCTCTCGAACGCGACCGGGTCTGTCTGCCTCACGTTCGCCTCCTGACGACAGGATGGATGTCGTCGCTGTCGAAGCGAAGCGGGCGTCAATTGAGTCTGTTGCGAGGCATGGGACAATTGCGGCAACGACGAGCGCCGTCGTGATGAAGCAGGCACGCGTTCGCATGATGGTCAGACTTTCTGGATCGGAGGGGTTCGCGAACAGAGAGCAACAGCGAAGCCAACCGTGCGCGGCCACAGCCCAGGCAGGAAGGCAGGCGCGGGCCTGGACCACCACACACCAGCCCTTACAGAATCAGGCGTCCACTCACTCAGTTCGTAATCGGTGATCTCGCGGTGCCGGGCGGCGGCCGGTGCCTCTCCGCTTCGTGGTCGCGTCCACGAAGCGGCAGGCCATCAGCAGCAGATCTTGAACGGCTCACGGGTTACGAGGACAATCGGCGGCACACTGCCAAGGAGCCTCACGATGACCACGCACGATGTCCGCCGTCTGTTCCAGCGCCTGCTCGCTCTCGCCGTCGCCATTGCGGCCATCGGTGTCGTCGTTGCCGCGCAGCAGCCAGCGCCGCCGGCGGACCCCGCGGCCGCGCGCGAGCGCCAGGCCGAGATCAACAAGCGGCCCGACACGCCCGGCACAGGGCGCTTCCCGGCGATGAAAGAAGAAGTGTCCTCGCTGCCTCGTCACGTCGTGTACCGCCCGTCAGACCTCGCCGGTCTTGGCCCCACGAAGCTGGGCGTGGTGGCATGGGGCAACGGCGGCTGCTCCGACGATGGCGCGAGCAGCCGGTTTCACCTGCTGGAAATCGCCTCGCACGGATATCTCGTGATCGCGAGCGGCCGCATCCTGAGCGGCCCTGACGCTCCGGCGCGAGAGGCCCGTCCCGCGGCCACGCCCGGTCAGCCACAGCCGCCGCGCACACAAGTGTCGGATCTCACCGACGCTGTCGACTGGGCAGTAACGGAGAATCAACGCTCAGGCAGTCCGTACTTCGGCCGCATCGATCCGGCGATGATCGCCTACTCGGGCTGGAGCTGCGGCGGCGTTCAGGCGCTCCAGGTCGCGAAAGATCCGCGTGTGAAGACGCTGGTGATTCACAACAGCGGCGTGTTGAACAACGGACCAACCAACATGACTGGCATCAGCGTCGGCAAAGAGGTACTGCAGACACTGCACACGCCGGTGATCTACATCGAGGGCGGGCCCACCGACATCGCATATGCCAACGGCATGGACGACTTCAATCGTGTCACGCACGTGCCGATTGCGATGGCCAATCTGGCAGTCGGACACGGCGGCACGTTCAACGAACCCAATGGCGGCGCCGCCGCCTCGGTTGCCGTGAGCTGGCTCGACTGGCAGCTTCGTGGCGACGCGCAGGGCGCCAGGCGCTTCGTCGGCGAGGACTGCGGGCTCTGCAAGGACACGCAGTGGACGCTGCAGCGCAAACAGTTTCCGGCCGCCCCCGGCAGCAGGTGACGGAGTCTCGAGACCCGGGCGGCTCGCCCAGGTTTGCCACGACACACTGGTCGATCGTGGTCGGCGCCGGCAGCCGCGACACGGCGCAGGCGCGCGAATCGCTTTCCCGGTTGTGCCAGGCCTACTGGTTTCCGCTGTATGCCTACGTGCGCCGTCGCGGCCACGCTCCCGACGATGCCCAGGATCTGACGCAGGCGTTC
>DASTDQ010000575.1:0-2519 GCA_035710305.1 Vicinamibacterales bacterium
CTACTCGCTGCACGCCGGCATGGTGGTCGTGGCCGACGGCACGGAAGAGGCGGACGATCGGCTGGAGCGCGTGTTGACCTGCGATCCGGGCCTGGGCGTCGCGAGGCATGCCGACGCGGGGTACGCTGAGGCGATCGACGCCGCCGGTTCGGGCGGGATCCGGATACCCATGCGGTCGCCTCCGCACTGAGACCGGTCGTGTGTTGACGTAGGCGGGTCTTTCTTGGCCTGAGCGTAGTCGCAGGCAGACCCGCCTGAGGTGCGGCCGGGCCGGTCTGAAGACCGGCCCCTACGATGTCGACGGGCGAGACGGAGAGCAGGAATGACAGGTGCACCAGCAGGGTTCGATCGTCGGGTGCAAGGCGGACTCGAGGCTACCCCTTCGAGAATCCCGGTTGTGCTGGGGGGGTGTGGAACCGGGCGAACCGCGCTGCTGCAGCGCCTCCGCGACCGCATCGGCCGCGGCGCCACGCAGTACATCGACGTCGAACGCTGCGCAACCACGCCCGAGCGGTTCCTGACGGCCGTGACCTCGACCTCGCCCTTCCGCTGGCACGGCGCCGACGCCGCGCCAGCCACCGCGCGCGAGGCCTTCGATGCGCTGCTCGCCTTCTTCGATACGGCCCGCGCCCCAGGGGGCGGGCCCTGCACGTTCCTGCTGGACGAAGTCCTGGAGCTGCGAACCTTCGAAAGCTTTCCGGGCCTGCGCCACGTCATCCGCGAGCTGGTGGACGCGCTGACCGGCAGCCCCAACCGCTTCGTCATGACCACACGGTACGTCGCGCGGGCGCACCGCCTGCTTCGCGACGCGACCGCGCGCTTCGAGGTCATGCACATACCGCCGTTTCAGACGACGGACGTGATCGACATGCTGGCGCCCGCCTTCGGCGGCTACGAGCAGATGGCGACCGACGATCGCCACTATCTTGGCCGGGCCGTACAGGCGCTGACCGATGGACGCGCCGCGTACGTCAAGGCCATCGGCGACGCGATCGGGCGGCGCGGCGGCACGGCCGACCCGATCAGCGCGCTGTCGTCGCTGCTCGCGCCGGAAGGCGCGCTCGCCCACTGGTGCCGGTTCTGCTACGAGCTTCGGCTGCACCGCGCGCGCGGCTACGGGGCGCTCAAGGCGATCCTCGACATCCTCGCCGAAGACGAGGGGCTGACGCTCACCGAGATCTCGCACCGCCTGCGGCGGACGCCGGGCTCGACGAAGGATTACCTGTCGTGGCTCGAAGACGTCGATCTGGTCGTGTCGCGCCAGAAGCGATACAGCTTCACCGACCCGGTGCTCCGGCTGTGGGTCCGGCTCCACTGCCATCCGGTCGAGCCGACCGAGGACGACGTGGCACGCGAGGTCCAGCGCTATGCCATCGCCCGCATTCCGCCGCGCGAGGCGGTACCGGCACTGGCCTACGCGGGCGTGGACGCAACGGCGGAGGAACGAAAAAGCTGGGGGATTATCGAGATCGACTAACTCGAGTCCTTTAATTGCTCCAGCGCCAGTCGCGCGGCTTCCTGCTCGGCTTCCTTCTTCGCCCGGCCCGTCGCGGCGCCCAGCACGTCGCCGTTCACGACCACCTCCACGGTGAACGTCTTCCGGTGATCGGGACCGGCCTCGCCCGACACGCGGTAGTCGGGCAGCGGCCGGCCGAGCGCCTGCAGGCGCTCCTGGAGCGCCGACTTGTGGTCCCGCGAGAAGCTCGGCGCGCTTCCTTCGTCGATGGCGTCCTTGAGCTCGCGACGCAGGAACGCCTCGGCTGCCTCGAGTCCCCCGTCGAGGTAAATCGCGGCAATCAGCGCCTCGTACCCGTCGGCGAGCAGCGCCTGCTTGAAGCGTCCCCCCGTTTTCTCTTCCCCCCGTCCGAGGATCAGGTGATCGCCCAGCCGCAGGCGCTCGGCGTGCCTGGCCAGCGAGTGGGTGGACACGACGCTCGCCTTGATCTTCGACTTCTGCCCCTCCGTGTACTGCGGGTACTGGTGAAAGAGGGCATCGGCCACGACGAGGCCGAGCACGGCGTCTCCGAGAAACTCGAGCGACTCGTTGTCGGCGACGCCGCCTGAGGCATCCTCGGCCGCGCGCGACTTGTGCGTCAGCGCGTGCTCGAGCAGGCCGCGATCCCGAAACCGGTACGCGATGCGCACCTGGAGCTCGTCGAACTCGTCCCGCAGCCGCACCACGCGCGCCCCGACATCCTGGCGATGGCTGTCGATGATGCGCCGCGCCTCGTCCGCCGCTTCTTCAGCGACGGCCACGCGAACCTCGCCGAGGGCGCTCACCGCCATCGGTCCGATCCCTTGCCGGTTCCCGGAGACTCGAACGCTCTCGATGCCCTGGCTGTCGAGCAGCGCCATGACGACGCTCGCTTCGATGTCCGATGATGTGCTGAACACGACGATCGGGGGCATTGTTGATGTTGCGATCTGTGATTGTCGATTCGTTGTCGATTGGTGATTGGTGATTGTTGATCTATTGATGATTCAATCGCCAATCACAGATCGTCAATCTTGAGGAGCAC
>DASTDQ010000576.1:0-26325 GCA_035710305.1 Vicinamibacterales bacterium
ACAAGCCGGAAATCATGGTGCCGTTCCGGTGCGACGTCCACGGCTGGATGGCGGCGTATGCCGGAGTCGTCGAGCACCCGTTCTTCGCCGTGACCTCATCCGACGGCAAGTACGAGATCAAGGGGCTTCCCGCCGGCACCTACACCATCGAGGCGTGGCACGAGCGTTTCGGCGTGCAGACGCAGACGGTGAAGGTTGCCGACAAGGGGAGCGCGACCGCCGCGTTCGCCTTCAAGGCGAGCTAGGGTTCGAGGAAGCTCGCCTCTTCTTTGAGCCAGGCCTCGTAGTCTTCCTGGGTCTGAATCGCGTAGATGCCTCTCATGCGGAAGTGGCCGAGGCCGCACAGCTGCGAGCAGGCGATGTTCCATTCGCCGGTCATGGTCGGCGTGAACCAGACCGGCTGCACGATGCCGGGGACCGCGTCCTGCTTGACCCGCATCTGCGGCAACCCGAAGCTGTGAATGACGTCCTTGCTGGACAGGAAGACGATGACCGGCTTTCCAACGGGCAGGTTCAGCCGTCCGTTGACCACGAGGTCGTCGCGCCCCGCCGGTTCGGTCCGGTCGAGACCGAGCGGGTTTTCGGGATCGACGAGCCGGATGTCCGTGCGGCCGAACACGCCGTCCGCCCCCGGGTAGTGGACGTTCCACGCGAACTGCTCGGCCACGACACGCACGATGGTGCTCTCGTGCTCCGCGGGCAGCGCGTCCACGTTGGTGCTCCAGAACGGGATCGAGAAGAAGGCCAGCAGGACGATCTCGGCGACCAGCACGCCGGCCTCGACCCAGGTTGACCATCGGCCGCGCACGCCGTGGTAGTTGGCCTGCGGATTCCTGCCGCGCCTGAAGCGCGCCAGGACGTACACGAAGAAGATCGACCAGCCCACGAACAGCACCAGCATCAGCCAGTGCACGAGCGCCATGATCCGGTCCACTTCGCCTGCGTGGGCGGAGGCGCCAACGGGCATACCCAGCCATTGGAGCATGGGCTGAAAAATGGGGTCGGGAGTCATTTATTGAGAACAGTGTCTGTGAGTGAAGCACCGGTGTCATCAATAAATGACTCCCGACCCCATTTATCGGCGCGCCGCGCGAGCATCACGAAAAAGCGGGCGAAGCAGCCGAGCACCACTGCCGTCACGCCCATCAGGACGCCGATGCCGGCGTTCAGGCTCTCCCGCATCGCCGCGTCTTCGCCGCCGAAACACACCGGACAGGACATGATTTGCCGATCTGTGATCGTTGATTGTCGATTACTTGTTGATTGGCGATTGTTGATTGTCGATTGGGCTCCGATCAAGAGCACCACCCGCCAACAATCCCAATGAATCAACAATCAACATTCAACCATCACCAACGAATCAAGAAATCAAAGATCACTAATCAAAAATGTTCTGAAACGCATCCCCGAACTTCGTTCCGAACAGATGGTCGGCCTCGCTCATCAGCAGGAACCCGAGCATCGCCACGAAGAGAAACGCCGTCAGTGACAGCGGCCACATGACCATCGGCCGCTCGCCCTTGAGGTGCATGAAGAACATCGCCACCAGTGACGCCTTCGCCGTGGCGATCACGAGCGCGAGCGTCACCGTCTCGACCCGCGGCAGCTGCAGGTACGACACGCCCACCGTGATGACTGTCAGCGCCAGCAGGGCCGCGAACACGATCAGATACTTCCTCACCTGAACGGCAACGTCGTGGGTCATGGCGTCAGTGCGTCATCACGTAGAGCGGGGGCTTCAGCCCCCGCGGTCCTCACAGCAGATACAGCACGGGAAATAGAAAGATCCAGACGACGTCCACGAAATGCCAGTAGATTCCGGCTACCTCGATCCGGTTGGTGAAGCGTTCCGGCTCGGACCGCCACATCCGGGCGCCCGGTCCCCACAGGTAGGCGTTGACGATCATGCCGATGATCACGTGCAGGGCGTGCAGCCCCGTCATCGTGAAATACAAGCCGAGGAAGACGTTCGTTGACGGATACAGGTGGTGCGAGAACTTGTCGCTGTACTCGAAGGCCTTGACCACCAGGAAGATCGCGCCCGCCAGCAGGGTCAGCCCCATGAACAGGCGGTAGCGTCCAAGTCCGGCCGCCTGCGCCTGCGCGTCTCCCCGGCGCGCGCCGGGGAGCCGTGACGCCAGCGATGCCCACGCCAGCACCATCGTCACCGACGAGGCAATCAGCACGACGGTGTTGAAGGCGCCGAAGGGCACGCTGACCACAGAGGACTGATCCGGCCATTCGAGGGCGCCGATGCGCAGGAGCACGTACGACGAGAAGAGCGCACCGAACAGCATCACTTCTGACGCGAGAAACAGCCAGATTCCCAGTTTGGGATTGGTCAGTCCGGTATCGGGCCGGACGTCCGTGGTGTAGGGAAGGGTGCCCACTCAGGTTCTCGACTCGGCGTCCGTGGCGGCCTGGGGCAGAAAACCGGCGGCGGCCCCCGGCACGCTGTACTCGTACGGGTCCCGGACGACGCGCGGGGGGGTGACGAAGTTGCCGTGCGCCCGGGGCGGCGTCGGCGCGGCGGACCACTCCAGCGTGGTCGCCTCCCACGGGTTGGCGTCTACCACGCGGCCGGCGCGCAGGCTCCATACCAGGTTGACGACGAAGAAGATCTGAAAGACGCCGAGTACCAGCGCGGCATACGACATCGGCACGTTCAGCGACAGCGTCTCCTGCGCGTGCGAGTAGAGCGCGCCGCCGTCCCAGAGCCGCCGGTTCACGCCCGCCAGGCCCTGGACGAACATGGGCATGAAGATGACGTTCATCGACACGAGCGAGCCGGCGAAGTGAATGCGGCCGAGCGTGTCGTTCATCATCCGGCCCGTGATTTTCGGGAACCAGTAGTAGATGCCGGCAAACATCGCGAAGATCGTCCCCGGCGCGACAAGGTAGTGGAAGTGCGCCACCACGTAGTTGGTGTCGTGCAGCGGAATGTCGGTGGCCGACAGGCCGAGAGGAAGCCCCGTCAGCCCGCCGATCCCGAACATCGGCATGAAGGCGAGGGCGAACAGCATCGGCGTCGTGAAGCGGATCGAGCCGCCGTAGAGCGAGAGAATCAGCGCGCTCAGGATGATGACCGAAGGAATCGAGATGATCATCGTCGTCGCCTGGAAGAAGGCGCTGATTGCGGTGCCCATGCCCGTCAGGAACATGTGGTGCGCCCAGACGACGAACGACAGGAAGCCAAGGACGAACAGCGAGTAGACGATCAGCCGGTAGCCCCAGAGCGGCTTCCGCGTGTTGTTGGCGACCACTTCCGCGACGATGCCGAGCGCCGGAAGTATGAGGACGTACACCTCGGGATGACCGAGGAACCAGAACAGGTGCTGCCACAGCAGGGCGTTACCGCCGCCGGCGACGTCGAGCGGCTGACCGCCGACCACGAGACCGCTCGGAATGAAGAAGCTCGTGGACGCCAGGCGGTCCATCGCCTGAAGGACGGCCGCCCCCTGCAGCGGCGGAAACGCCAGCAACAGCAGGAACGCGGTGACAAACTGCGCCCACACGAAAAACGGCAGGCGGAACCATGTCATGCCCGGCGCGCGAAGCTGCACGATCGTCGTGATGAAGTTCATCGCCCCGAGCAGCGACGACAGGATGATGAGCAGCATCCCGGCCAGCCAGAGCGTCTGGCCGTGGCCCGGCGCGATGTCGGACAACGGAGCGTAGGACGTCCAGCCGTTGTTGGCGGCGCCGCCAGGCACGCCGAAGCTGACGAGCATCACGATGCCGCCGGCCAGGTACAGCCAGTAGCTCAGCGCGTTGAGGCGTGGAAACGCCATGTCCGGCGCGCCGATCTGCAGCGGGATGAGGTAATTGCCGAAGGCGCCGAAGGCGAGCGGCACGATGCCGAGAAACACCATGATGGTGCCGTGCATCGCGCCAAGCTGGTTGTAGAACTCGGGAAGCAGGACGCCGCCGGGCGCGTTCGCTTCACCCAGCAGTCCGGCGAGCGGGATCGGCTGGCCAGGGTAGGCGACCTGCCAGCGAATGAGCATGACGAGCGCGAAGCCGACCAGCAGGAAGAAGAGGCTGGTGAACCCGTACTGAAGGCCGATGACCTTGTGATCGGTTGAAAAAATATACCGGAGCAATCCCGGCATCTTACCTACGCCAATTGCGCGAGGGCAAGGTGGCCTTCGCGCCCTCGCACCGTCGCACCCTCGCACCGTCGCACCCTCGCACCTCAATCCTGGTGTATATTGCAGGCCTTCGCTAGCAGCGAAGGCCTTCGCGCGCAGCGAGTTCATCGAGGAGTCGATTTCCAATGCGTGTTTTCGAGTTACGTGTTGCCCTGACGTCGGCCGGTTTGTTGTGCGCAGTCGCGATCGCAGGATGCGGTCAGCCGGCCAGCGCGCCCCCGCCCGCGTCGGCGCCGGCAGCGGCGACTGCTGAGTCCCAGATCGAACGAGGCCGCCTGCTGATCGCCGGTGGAGCCTGTCACGATTGCCACTCGCCGAAGGTCTTTACGCCCAAGGGGCCAGAACCCGACAAGGCGCGTCTGCTGTCCGGCCATCCGGAAAGCGACAAGATAACTGCGCCCTACAAACAGCAGCCCGGAGAGAAGTGGTCGACCCACGCCAACGATCATCTGACGGCGTGGAGTGGTGCCTGGGGAGTGTCGTTTGCCGCGAACCTGACACCGGATCAGAACACCGGCATCGGCATCTGGACCGAGGACATGTTTGTCGAGGCGATCAAGAGTGGGAAGCACATGGCCAAGGGGCGCCAGATCCTCCCCCCGATGCCGTGGATGTTTTACGGCCAGCTCCACGACGACGACCTCAAGGCGATGTTCGCGTATCTGAAGTCGCTTCCCCCGATCTCGAACCGGGTGCCCGTGCCGCTCGGTCCGGACGGGAAGCCGATCGAAGAGCCGTGATGCCGGCATGCACTACTACGGCAGCTTCTTCCCCGACGGGCTCGGTCATCATCCGCTTTACGAGGATCACAGCGCGGGCTACACACACGAGTCGCTGATCGGCCCGGAAACCGGCTCGGTGCACACGGGGCTGAGCGTCAACGAGCTTGCCCCGGGCGGAACCATCGATCCCCACGTCCATTCCTACGAAGAAGGCTTCTACCTGCTCGGCGGGCAGGCGATCGTCACGATCGGCGGGTCGAGCCATCTGCTCGGCACGGGCGACTACGCCGCGGTGAAAGTCGGTACGCCGCACGCCTGGCGCGCCGTGGGCTCCACCCCGGCACGCTGGCTTCAGATGGCGTCGCCCCAGCCGAAGCCGTTAGGGGCCGAAC
Source organism: Vicinamibacterales bacterium (assembly GCA_035710305.1). Classification (GTDB taxonomy): domain Bacteria; phylum Acidobacteriota; class Vicinamibacteria; order Vicinamibacterales; family UBA2999; genus Gp6-AA40. Next base: position 5,266 of record DASTDQ010000576.1, read on the forward strand.
GCGACACGTTCTTCCTGAAGGATCGATCGATTCCGCAGTCGGCGCCGCCGCTCGACCTGAAGGACGTGAAAGGCAACCTGCTCGGTCACTTCGACGCCGGCCAGATTCCGCCTCCCGGGCAGCGTCCGCCCGCCGTCACCGGGCTCGAGGGCGTGTTCCTGAAGTGGCTCATCGACGAAGACTTCGGCGCGCGCCACCATCGGCTGTTGTTCATCGAGTATCAGCCCGGCGTCACGCTCGGACTGCACGACCACACCTTCGAGGAGGCGTATTTCATTCTCAGCGGGGAAGTGCAGGGCACGCTGGACGGCCAGACCTATATCGGCAAGCCTGGGGACGTGTTCTGGACCGGCGTCGGCTGCGTCCACGGGTTCGCCAACGTCGGCACGCAGCCGGTCACCTGGCTGGAGACCTTCGCGCCCCAGCCGCCGAAGGAAAACGTGTTTCGCTTCATGGCGGAGTGGGAGCGTCGCGCTCGAGAACTGGAGGGGTAGTCATCATGGCGGCTGATACAACGGGGCGCACGCGCCCCTACACCGGCGCCGAATACCTGGAGAGCATCCGGGACGGCCGCGAGATCTGGATCTACGGCGAGCGGGTCAAGGACGTGACGACGCACCCCGCGTTTCGCAACACGGCCCGCATGATCGCCCGGCTGTACGACGCCCTTCACGACCCCGCGCGCAAGGACGTCCTGACGACGCCGACAGATACCGGCAGCGGCGGCTTCACGCACAAGTTCTACAAGGCCTCGCGCAACGCCGAGGAGCTCGTCGGCGCGCGGGACGCGATCGCGGAGTGGGCGCGCGTCACCTACGGGTGGATCGGGCGCAGCCCCGACTACAAGGCGGCGTTCCTGGCGACGCTCGGGGCCAACGCGTCGTACTACGCGCCGTACGACGAGAACGCCCGCCGCTGGTACAAGAAGGTCAACGACGAGGTCTCCTTCGTCAATCACGCGATCGTGAACCCGCCGGTCGATCGCGACAAGCCGCTCGACGAAGTGAAGGACGTGTACATGCACGTCGAGGAGGAAACCGACGCTGGCCTCGTCGTCAGCGGCGCGAAGGTCGTGGCCACGACGTCCACGCTGACGCACTTCAACTTCATCGCCAACAACGGCGCGCTGCCGATCAAGACCAAGCCGTTCGCCTTCGTCTGCATGGTGCCGACCGACGCGAAGGGCGTGAAGCTGTTCTGCCGCCCGTCGTACGAGATGACGGCGGCCGTGATGGGCACGCCGTTCGACTACCCGCTGTCGAGCCGCATGGACGAGAACGACTCGATTCTCGTCTTCGACAAGGTGCTCGTCCCCTGGGAGAACGTGTTCGCCTACGGCGATCTCGAGAAGGTGAACAACTTCTTTCCGCGCTCGGGGTTCCTCCCGCGCTTCATGTTCCAGGGTTGCACCCGCCTCGCCGTGAAGATGGACTTCCTGGCCGGGCTGCTGCTCAAGGCGGTGGAAGCGACGGGCGCGAAGGACTTCCGCGGCGTCCAGGCCCAGGTGGGCGAAGTGCTGGCGTGGCGGAACCTGTTCTGGGGGCTGACCGACGCGATGGCGCGGACGACGATTCCGTGGACCGAGGGGTACGTGCTGCCGAACCTCGACTACGGGCTGGCGTATCGCGTGATGGCGAGCCTGGCATACCCGAAGATCAAGGAGATCATCGAGAACACACTGGCCAGTGCGCTGATCTACCTGCCGTCGAGCGCGCTCGATTTCAAGGTCCCCGAACTGCGCCCGTATCTCGATCAGTTCGTGCGCGGCTCCAACGGCTACTCGGCGGAGGACCGGGTCAAGCTGATGAAGCTGATGTGGGATGCGATCGGCAGCGAGTTCGGCGGACGCCACGAGCTGTACGAGCGGAACTACTTCGGCAACCACGAGAGCATCCGCTTCGAGACGCTGCTGGTGGCCGACGTCACCGGCGCCACGAAGCGCTACAAGGGGTTCGCGGAGCAGTGCATGGCCGAATACAACCTCGATGGCTGGACCGTGCCCGACCTCGTGCGATCCGACGACGTCAGCGCGATAGTGAAGAATATCGGGACGAGGGGATAGAGGACCGGTCGTTCACACTTCTCGGTTCTCGCTTCTCGGTTCGTGTTCAGTTTCGGGGTTCGTGTTCATGTCCATTGATCCGCGGGCGTTCCGTCAGACGCTCGGCCTCTTCGTGACGGGCGTGACCGTCATCGCGATGGAGGTCGACGGCTCGATCCGCGCGCTGACGGCAAACTCGTTCACGTCGCTGTCGCTCAACCCGCCGCTCGTGCTCTTCTGTTTGGGGAAAGGCACCAAGGCCGGGCAGGTGATCGAGCAACTGCGCGAGTTCTCGGTCAACATTCTCAGCCAGGAGCAGCGGGCGCTCTCGACCTACTTCGCCGGATCGTGGAAAGGCAGCGAGCCGCCGCCCTTCACCTTCACGCGCTCCGAGGGCGGCCCGCGGCTCGACGGCTGCGTCGCCACGCTCGGCTGCACGGTCAACGCCGTGCACGAGGGGGGCGACCACTGGATCGTCGTCGGTCAGGTGGTGACCCTCCATCGCAGCGATCTGCCGCGCGCGCCGCTGGTGTTCTTCAGCGGCCGCTACTCCACGCTGTCCGGCGGCGTCACGTCGGCTGAAGAGCCTGGGCTGCTTATTTCATGGACCGAACCGGAACAATAGACGAGCCATCCAGCCACTCCTGCCTGTCGGTCCGGCGGCGCCGGCGCGGCACGCCGGAAATCGGCTTCTGCTCGTCGCCCTTTCGCTGACGCGGCGAGTAGGAGCTGATTCGCCACGACGACTGTTACGCGGCACGAAACGACCGTGGTCTCGGCACAACCAGAACGCGGAAGCCGAACTCGCCGCGGAAGGCTCGCATCAGCCGATTTCCCGCTTCGCAGTGAACGGGCGTTTGCGCAGGCGCCAGCCAGCCCGACAGACAGGCGTGGCTGGATGGCGCGGTGCTGAGACAGGCAGCCGGCCCGCCTGATGTGTCCTGACGCGACGGCGTGTCGCAAGCCCGTCGTACGATAGCTCGCCACCGGCATCGCAGGCGTGGAGGCGCGGGGGAGAAGCGAGGGCGACAGACGATCGCGACGGCGGAGCGCCGACGGGCCGTCAGGCTGACGCCGGAGATGCTGGTGGCCGGGCGTCGCGACCCGCCGCGCGGAAGGGACACGTCGGGCGGGGCGGCTGTAACGGGCGACGACCCCTATAATCAACGATCACGAATGGTCGAGCGACTGGTAGATCTCATCGGCACTCGGACCGCGGCGCTGACGGGCGGCTCCGAAGCGGAGGTGGCCTCGTGGACGGCCAGTTGCGACGTGGCCGCGCTCGGCGCCACCGATGGACACTTCGCCTCGGTCGGGCGCGACGGACGGACGGTCCGCCTCGCGAGGACGATCGGCCTGCCGCTGCGGTACTTCGTGGCGAAGATGTACCACGGCCCGTTCCTCGTCGTGGCCGACCGGATGGATCGCATCTTCGAGTGGTGCCGGAGCGAGCGCATCGCCTGGCAGTTCGAGCCGGCCTACACGCGCATGGTCCCGGCGCATTACCTGGTGGAGCTCGATCAGGTCGGATGCCCCGATCCCGCCCCTCGTTACCACCGCTTTTTCGATCCCCCCGTGGCGCTCGGCTCCGCGGACATCGACGAAGCCGGCGCCGCGTACGTATCGGCGGCCTTTCGCGCCCTGAAGGAGTGGCTGGGCCGCGTGCCCGAGCGCGAGCCGGTGGCCGTCGCGTTTTCCGGAGGAATCGACAGCTTGTCGGTGCTGCTGCTGGCCAGGCAGGCGTGCGTGGAGCTTGGCCGCAGCCCCGATCAGATCAAGGCGTTCACGCTCGACCTCGGCGGGGGAGAGGACGCCGCGCAGGCCGAGCGCGCGGTGCATCACCTGGGGCTCGCCTCCAGCTGGGAGGCCGTCGCGGCGTCGCCTGCCGAGTGCGACCTCGAAGGCGCCATCCGCCTCATCGAGGACTACCAGCCGCTCGACGTCGAATGCGCGGCAACGGCGACGTGCCTGCTGCGCGGCGTGCGCCGGCGCTATCCCGGCCTGAAATACCTGCTCGACGGCGACGGCGGCGACGAGAACCTCAAGTCGTATCCGCTCGAGGACTCGGACCTCACGCTGTCGAGCGTCCTGCGCAACCCGCTGCTCTACCAGGAGGGCTGGGGCATCGACGCCATCAAGCACAGTCTCGCCTACTCGGGCGGACTCTCCCGCAGCTACGTCCGCACCTACGCGCCGGCGGCCGCGCTCGGGTTCGAGGCGTTCTCGCCGTTCACCGTCCGGTCGGTCGTCGCCGCGGCGGTCGCCATTCCATTCGAGCGGGTGCTCGGCGGCCGCGAGCAGCGACTGTACACGCTTAAGCAGGACGTCGTGAGCGCGGGAATCAAGGCCGCGCTCGGCGTCGAGATGCCGGCCAATCCAAAGCGGCGCTTCCAGGACGGCGCGGGGGCGCCGCGCGCCAGGGTGAGCAAAGCCTGGTGCCGCAGGGTGTTCAGCAGGATCTGGCAGGACAGGCTGAAGGAAGCGGAAGCGCTGGAGCGGAGATCGGGTAATGAGGTTGGCGCGTGACCAGTTCGTCCTGACTCATCGAGCGGCCAAGACGCCGCTCAGCCCCTTTCACCCGTACGCATCCGTCTGGGAAGAAGAGCCCGACACGTCGCGTGCGCTGGCTCCCACCGCGGTGATCTTCCTCACCAACCGCGAGTGCCCCTTCCGCTGCGTGATGTGCGATCTCTGGATCAACACGCTCGACGAGACCGTGCCGCCCGGCGCCATCCCCGCGCAGATTCGCGAGGCGCTGTCGCGGCTGGCGCCGATCCGCCAGGTCAAGCTGTACAACGCGGGCAGCTACTTCGATCCCCGCGCCATCCCTCCTGAAGAGGACGAAGCGGTCGCGCGCGAGGTGGACGCCTGCACGCGTGTCATCGTCGAGTCGCATCCAGCGTTTCTCGCCGGGGCGCACGCGGAGCGATGCCTGCGCTTCCGCGACCTGCTCTCGGGGCAGCTCGAGGTGGCGATCGGGCTCGAGACGGCGCACCCGGGAGTGCTCGACCGGCTCAACAAGCAGATGACCATCGACACGTTCCGCCACGCCGCCGACTTTCTCGTGGAGCACGACATCGCACTGCGTGTGTTCGTGCTGCTCGGCCCGCCGTACATGCCTGCTGCAGACGCCGTCGAATGGGCGTGCCGTTCGATCGAGCTCGCGGGCGAGTGCGGCGCCACGGCGTGCACCGTCATTCCCACGCGCGGAGGCAATGGGGCCATGGAGGCGCTCGACCCGCCGTTTGCGCCGCCGAGGCTACCCTCGCTCGAGGCGGCTGTGGAGTACGGCCTTCACAGGGCGAGCGGGATGCGTGTGTTTGCCGATCTGTGGGACATCGAGCGGTTCTTCGACTGCGGCTGCGCGGGCCACCGCGCCGCGCGCCTTCGGGTCATGAACCGCGAGCAGCGCGTGCCCCCGCGCGTCGTGTGCGCCTGTGACGCCCGACACTGACCTCGCCATCGTCGGCTCCGGTTTCGGCGGCTCGATCCTCGCGATGATCGCCAGGCGCCTCGGGCTCCGCGTGATGCTCCTCGAGCGCGGCCGCCATCCCCGATTCGCCATCGGCGAGTCGGCGTCGCCCCTGGCGGGCATCCTGATCGAGCAGCTGTCGGATCGGTATGGGTTGCCGCGCCTCCGGCCGCTCTCGGCGTTCGGCACGTGGCAGCGGGCGTATCCGCACGTAAGGTGCGGGCTGAAACGGGGGTTCACGTATTTCAAGCACGATGTCGGTCATCCGTACCGATGCGCGCCGGGACGGGCCAATCAGCTGCTCGTGGCGGCGAGCCCGAGCGACGAACTGTCTGACACCCATTGGCTTCGCAGCGAGGTCGATCACTTTCTCGTGGACGAGGCCGCGGCGCTGGGCGCCGAGTACCTGGATTCGACCTCTCTCGAAAGGCTGGACATCGGTCCGGACGGACACCCCCTCCTCACCGGCACGCGCGAGTCGAAGCCCATACGCGTCCGCGCGAGGTTCGTCGTGGACGCGTCCGGGCCGCGTGGGTTCCTGAGCAGGGCTCTGGGGATCGACGATCGCGGCTTCGACGGCTATCCGGCGACTCAGGCGCTCTTTTCGCACTTCATCGACGTCGCGAAGTGTCAGGACATGCCGGACTACGGTGCGACGGTGCGAGGGTGCGAAGGTGCGACGGTGCGAGGGTGCGAAGGTGCGACGGTGCCGTATCCCATGGACGATGCAGCGTTACACCACGTGTTCGACGGGGGATGGATGTGGGTTCTACGCTTTGGCAACGGCGTCACGAGCGCCGGAGTCGCCGTCGAAGACTGGCTTGCCGCCGATCTGCGGATCGCCGACGGCGCCGCAGCTTGGGACCGGCTGCTCGCCCGATACCCGTCCGTGGCCGCCCAGTTCGCCGACGCGCAGCCGATTCGCGAGTTCACCTGGATGCCGCGCCTGCCCTACCGCGCCGGCGTGGCGGCGGGGGAGCGATGGGCCATGCTGCCATCGGCGGCGGCATTCATCGATCCGCTGTTCTCCACGGGGATTCCGCTCACGCTGCTCGGGATCGAACGGTTGGCGCGAATACTGGAAGGCGGGACCTCGGAGGGAGGCGGGTCTAAAGACCCGCCTCTACCGGTACGACGTGCGGGCCCGGATCGTAGAGGCGGGTCTTTAGACCCGCCTAATCCTCTGCGCGACTACAACGACGCCACGCTGGCCGACGCCGATCTCACAGCGCGCTTCATCGCCGGCAGCTACGCGGGATTCGGTCGGTTCGGCGCCTTCGCCGCCTACTCGATGTTCTACTTCGCCGCGGCGAGCTTCAGCGAAATGGCCCGCCGGCTGTCATCTCCCCGCACACCGCGAGGCTTCTTGTGCGGCGACAGCCACGCGTTCACGTCCGCCCTCGAGCGCCTGTCGCCGGCGGTGCATACGGCCGCAGACATCGGGCGCTACGAGGACGACGTGGCGGCGGCCGTCAGCGACCGGAACATCGCAGGCCTCTGCGACCGCGGCAAGCAGAATTGGTACGCCGTAGACCTGGAGGACACGATCCGCGCCGCCGGCAAGCTGGGCCTCACGCCGGACGAAGTACGCGACGCGCTCGTGCCTGAGCCCCTCAGGTCCCGCTGAAGCCGGACACTACGCCTTCGGTTGCTTCGACGAGATCTGTTCTTTGATCAGCGCCGCCAGGCCCGAGGCGGCCGGCGTCAGGTAGCGGCTGCGCGAGGTGATGAGGCCCACGGTCACCGTCAGCGACGGCTCGACCAGCACGGCCGAGTGGAACCCTTCACCCCACCGGATCGGCGGGATGCAGCCGGAAGGAAGAATGCCGATCGCGACACCGGCCGACACGTGGTGGACGATGCTGAGCAGGCGATCGACGACCACGCGGTAGTGCAGGCTGAACCCGGCCGACATGGCGGCTGCGTCCACGACACGCCGCAGGTAGGTGTCGCTCGGCGCCGAGACGAGCGCTTCATCGCGCAGATCGGCCAGGCGCACGCGCTGCCGTTTCTTGACGGCGAACTCGTGGGCCGGAGGAATCAGGACGTGCAGCGGCTCCTTCCTCAGCGTCGTCGCCTGAAGCATGTCCGGCAGCGCGTTGACGTAGCCGATGCCGAAATCGGCGGCGCCGTTCCTCACGTCCTCCACGATCTCCGACTGCCGGCCCTCGCGGATGCGCACCTCGATCAGCGGCCTGGTTTCGCGATAACGGCGGACGAGAAACGGGAGGGGATTCACCGCGAACGCCGAATAGGTCGAGACGGTGACGCGTCCGCGCTGTTCGTTGGTCACCTCGCTGAGGTTTCGTACGGTGAGATGTAGCTCGTTGAGCATCCGCTCGGCCACCGCGACGAATTCGCGGCCCGCCGCCGTGATCTCGACGCGGCGCGTGTTGCGGGCGAAGAGCGTGACACCCAGCACGCGCTCGACCCGCTTGATCGTTCGTGTCAGCGCGGGCTGGGACGTCTTGAGGTAGGCGGCCGCCGCGACGAAGCTGCCGTACTCGGCGAGCGCGATGACGGTCAGCAGTTCCCGCGCTCGAAGGTCCGGTACGTCGGAAGGGTGCATTGCGGATGACTCCGGGGGACTTATTCGCGGTCCGCAATTCTAGTCGCAGTCGGGTCGCATGTAGAATAGGCTGTTGGTGAAAATGGGGTCGGGAGTCATTTTCTCGAGGACGCTCCCCGGACTCCGCGCGAGGATGTCCTCGAGAAAATGACTCCCGACCCCCTATGAAAAAACTACTGACCGTGGCAGCCGTGGTGCTCGCTGCGGCGAACACGCCGGCGTTCGCGCAGGCAGGCGCCGATTTCTCGGGCGTCTGGCAGCCGCGCTACCACGAGGATCAGCCCGATCGCATTCCGGGCCCCGAGCTGACCGACTACACGGGCCTTCCGATCAACGACGCGGCCCGCCAGTACGCCGACAGCTGGGACTCGTCGCGCATCACGCTGCCGGAAGAGCAGTGCCGTGTGCACGTCTCCCCCTACATCTACCGGGGGCCGCTCAACCTGCGCATCTGGGAAGAGAAGGATCCGAAGACCCAGGACCTCATCGCCATCAAGCACTACAGCAGCACGTTCGAGCAGACACGGACGATCTGGATGGACGGCCGGCCGCATCCGGGTCCGAACGCGCCGCACACGTGGATGGGCTTCTCGACAGGGCGCTACGACGGCGACATGCTCGTCGTCGAGACGACGCACCTCAAGAAAGGCTGGGTCCGCCGCAACGGCGTGCCGATGAGCGACCAGGCGAGGATGACCGACTACTTCGTCCGCAACGGCGACATGATGTCGCACATCACCATCCTCATCGACCCGGTGTATCTGTCCGAGCCGCTCATCAGGAGCCAGGAATTCTTCCGCAGCCAGCGTGAGCTTCCGGCAGGCACGTGGCTCTGGGTCTGCGATCCCGTGCTCGAGATCGCCACACGCGAGGAAGGCGAGGTACCGGCGTACCTGCCGGGCGAGCACCCGTTCAAGGAAGAGTACGCCAGACGTCATCAGCTCCCGCTGATTGCCGTCCGCGGCGGCCCCGCCACGATGTATCCGGAATTCCAGGAGGTCATGAAGAAGGCGCCCATTCCACCGCCGCTGCCTCCGCGGCAGCAGGGCGCGACCCGCGTGACCGGCCCGGGCCAGCAGCAGGGCCGCTGACATGAGATTCGCCCACACTGCTCCCTCGCGTACCCTGCGGTCCCTGTCTGCCGCGGCGGCCGTCGTCGCCGGCGCGGCGCTCGCGTTCGGCTCTGGAGCCGTGGCGCAGCAGAACCAGGATTTCGACAAGGTCCAGATCGAAACCGTCCGCGTCCGCGACAACGTGCACATGCTGGTGGGCGCCGGCGGCAACACGACGATCTTCACCGGTTCCGACGGCATCATGGTCGTAGACACGCAGTTCGCGCCGCTCGGCACGAAGATCCTCTCGGCCATCCGGGCCATCAGCACCGCGCCGATCCGGTACGTCGTCAACACGCACCTGCACCCCGATCACATCGGCGGCAACGAGGCGATCTCCAAGGCCGGGCGCTTCCGCGCCGGCGGCAACGTCGTGGGCGATCTCGGCGCCGCGGCCACGGCGACGGCGGTCATCATCGCGCACGAAAACGTGCTGAGGCGGCTGAGCAAGGAGCCCGCGCCGGGGCAGACGGCGCTGCCGTTTGCGTTCCTGCCGACCGAGACCTACATCACCAAGCGGCGCGAGTTCCTGTTCAACGGCGAGGCCGTCCAGATCATCCACGAGCCGAAAGCCCACACCGATGGCGACAGCGTGGTCTTCTTCCGCAAGTCCGACGTCGTGGCGACCGGCGATCTGTTCACGACCGTGATGTATCCCTACATCGACGTCGCCAACGGCGGCACGATCGACGGGTACATCAACGCGCTGAACGCCATCATGGACATCACCGTCGCGAGCAACGTCAACGAGGGGGGCACGCTCGTCATCCCGGGGCACGGCCGGGTGTGCGACGAGCAGGACGTCGTCGAGTACCGAAACATGGCGACGATCATTCGCGACCGCATCAAGGAATACGTCAAGCGCGGCATGACGCTCGAGCAGGTGAAGGCCGCCAGGCCGACGCTCGACTTCGATCCCCGCTACGGCTCCGACACCGGCTTCTGGACGACCTCGATGTTCATCGAGACGATCTACAAGCAGATGGTCGAAGCCAATCCGCCGCCGAAGCCGGCGCAGAAGGGAAGCCAGCGCAAAGGGGGAGCGGAATGAGCGCGCGTCTCGCGAGTGTGACGGCACGCATGACGGCGGCGGCGGTGTGCGCCGTCATCGTCTCGGTGGTGGTTCAGCCCGAAGCGGCGCAGCGCGGCAGGGGACAGGGGGGGCCGGTGCCGACAGGGCGTCTCGGCGCGCCCGTTGACCTCACCGGCAACTGGGTGTCGCTCGTGACCGAGGACTGGCAGTGGCGGATGCGCACACCGCCGAAGGGCGATTACGTCAGCGTGCCGATGTCGGGACGCGGCCGGCAGCTGGCCGACACGTGGGACGCGTCGAAGGACGGCATGTGCGAGGCCTACGGCGTCGGCGGCCTCATGCGGATGCCCTTGCGGCTGCGCATCAGCTGGCAGGACGACACGACGCTCAAGATCGAGACCGACGCCGGCCAGCAGACGCGGCTTCTTCGCTTCGCGGCCCAGGGCCCCGCGGCACAGACGGCGTCGAATACCGCGCCGCAGGCCCGGACGCTGCAGGGCTCCTCGGCCGCCGAATGGGTCCGCAGCGGCGGCGCCTTCGACGCGTTCCTCGAGCGGGGCGCCGGCGCGCCCCCTCCGCGATGGGGCTCGCTCAAGGTCGTGACAACGAACGTCCTGCCCGGCTGGCTGCGCCGCAACGGCGTGCCGTACAGCCAGGACGCCGTCATCACCGAGTACTTCACGCGGATCACGCACCCCGTTGCCGGCGACATCTTCGTCGTGACGACGACCGTCGAGGATCCCGCAATGCTCACGCAGCCGTTCACCACCAGCTCGAATTTCAAGAAAGAGCCGGACGGGTCGAAGTGGAGCCCGGCTCCGTGTAGAACCTCGTAACCGTGCAGTCCACAATCCGATCCTTTGACCTTGCGCACCTCGGGCACCTGGAGATCCTGACGCCCAAGCCTGACGAGAGCCTGCACTTCTTCGTCAACGTCATGGGCATGACCGAGACGACTCGCCGCGGAGACTCGGTGTACCTGCGAGGCTGGGACGACTACGAGCACCACACGCTCAAGTTGACGGCCGCGAAGGTGGCGGGGATGGGCCATTTCGCGTTCCGCACCACGAGCCCCGAGGCGCTGCAGCGGCGCGTGGCCATCATCGAGAAGGGCGGGACCGGAAAGGGATGGACCGACGGCGACCTCGGTCACGGGCCGGCCTATGCCTTCACCACGCCTGACGGCCACAACATGGAGCTCTATTACGAGACCGAGTGGTACAAGGCGCCCCCCGAGCTGAAGCCGTCGCTCAAGAATCAGGCGATGCGCTTCCCGGCCCGTGGCGCCAACGTCCGGCGGCTGGATCACCTGAACCTGCTGACGTCCGACGTCAAAGGACTCCAGCGGTTCATGGAAGACACGCTGGGCATGCGCACCACCGAGATGATCGTGCTCGACAGCGGAGCCATCGCCGGCGTCTGGGTCACCTGTAACAACAAGACCTATGACGTCGCGTTTACCGCCGATCACTACGGCGCCCACGGGCGGTTCCACCATGCCACGTGGGCGGTCGATTCGAAGGACGAGGTGCTCCGGGCCGCCGATATCTGCCTCGAGAACGGCATCTACATCGAGACCGGTCCGCACAAGCACGCCGTGCAGCAGACGTTCTTCCTCTATGTGTACGAGCCCGGAGGCAACCGCATCGAGTTCGACAGCGCCGGGGCCCGGCTGATGCTGGCGCCCGACTGGCAGCCCATCGTGTGGACCGAGGCCGAGCGGAAGAAAGGCCAGGCGTGGGGACTCAAGACGATCGACAGCTTCCACACGCACGGCACGCCGCCGATCGAGCAGTACACTGGACCGAGGACGAAGCAGTAGCAGTAGAGGCGGGTCTTTAGACCCGCCTGGCAGGCATGCAGAGATCCATCCCCTGCACCATGATGCGCGGCGGCACTTCCAAGGGGGCGTACTTCGTCGCCTCCGATCTGCCGTCTGATCCCGCAGCGCGGGATCGCGTGCTGCTCGCCGTGATGGGGTCGCCGGACCCGCGCCAGATCGACGGCGTGGGCGGCGCCGATCCGCTCACCAGCAAGGTGGCGATCGTCTCGCCCTCCTCGAAGCCCGGTATCGACGTCGACTACCTGTTCTGCCAGGTGTGGGTGGACAAGCCCGAGGTCTCGACCGCACAGAACTGCGGCAACATCCTGGCGGGCGTCGGGCCGTTTGCCATCGAGCGCGGGCTGGTGCGTGGCTGCGACCCGGTCACGAAGGTCCGCATCTTCATGGTCAACACGTCGCAGACCGTCGTGGCGACCGTCCAGACGCCCGGCGGCAGGCCCGAGTACCAGGGCGACGCGCGGATTGACGGCGTGCCGGGCACGGCGGCCCCCATTCCGCTCAGCTTCTCGGACACGGCCGGATCCACCTGCGGCGCGCTCCTGCCGACCGGCCACGCGAGCGACGTCATCGACGGCGTCCAGGTCACCTGCATCGACAACGGGATGCCTGTTGTCGCGATGCGCGCCGCCGACCTCGGCCGCACGGGCTACGAGAGCCGCGACGAGCTCGACGGCGACGTCGAGCTCAAAGCCAGGGTCGAGCGCATTCGCCTGCTCGCGGGACCCATGATGAACCTCGGCGACGTGAAGGATCAGACGATTCCGAAGATGATCCTGCTCGCCCCCCCGCGCGCGGGCGGCGTCGTCTCGACGCGATCGTTCATCCCGCACCGCGCGCACGCGACGATTGGCGTCTTCGCGGCGCTCAGTGCCGCCACGGCCTGCCTGCTCCCGGGCAGTCCGGCGCACTCGGTGGCGCACATTCCGGAAGGCAGGACGAAGCTGATGCTCGTCGAACACCCGACCGGCGCGAGCCCGGTGTCGATCACGACCGGGGAGCAGGACGGACAGGTGGTCGTCACCGAGGCCGCCATCATCAGTACCGCCCGGGCGCTCTTCACGGGGCAGGTCCTCGTGCCCGACGACGGGGTTAGATCCTGATTCCTGCTGAAGCGTTCACCCGCTCGTCACTTGACCTTAATCGGAAAGCCCTCGCGCCGACCCTGTGGCGTCAGCAACAGTTGCTTGATCTCGTTCAGCAGCGCGTTGGTGTCGTCCAGCCGCTCGCGGATCTCGGCCAGTTCCTGCTTGATGTCCGCGTCGTGCTGCGCGAGCTCCGTGCGAACGGCATCATCGTGCGCTGCCAGTGCCGTCTGGATTGCCGTATCGTGGATCGACAAGAGATCCGCTTCATCTTCGTCCACCGTGACGGCAGACCTGATCCAAGTGGCCCTGGCTTCGCTGCTCACCGCCCCTACGACCAGCGCCTCGCCGAGCACCTGGGCCTCGAAGGTCAGTCTGTACGTCCTGCCGCGACGAAGGGTGACGCGGAAGGTCGAGGCGTCGTTGCGAAGAGTCTGCGATTCGCCGGCAACGTCGATGCTCGGGCTCGGCCCCTGGTCGCCTGATCGTTCCTGCTGGAATAGCGTGTGCGACGCAACCGGCAGGGCGGTGCTGCCGGTGATGTCAGTCACGTGAAGACTGGCACTCGCCGTGGTCTTGTACGCACCCGCGCCAGACACCGCTCCGTCGAAATCAAACGTCGTCGCGATCTGCACGTCGACAACCGAGTTCGGTGGACCGGCCAACTCGATATCGGCGTGGAGACGCGCCGCCGCGTAATTGGCCTCGCCAATCGTCGGCGCCTGCTGGTCGTACACGGCGTGAACCGTGTTCGTGCCCGGAGAGACTTCTGTGCCCGAGAAGCGGCTCAAGTTGCAGGAACGCGGCTCGTCACCAATGCGACATGCGACGCCGCTACCCGTCGCGGTCGTGATGTTCGCCGTGCCGCCCGGGTTGATGGTCACCTGCGCGGCGCAAGGCTGTGGGTAGAAGAGCGCCAGTATGAAGAACGCCACCGCGATGGATGCTGACCGTCGTGAAGTCACGGCTTCTCCTTTCGCAAACTCGAGGAACTCCCAGAGATTGACCAAGGGCTCGGAACGGGGCGGAACGCGAAACGGAGCAATAACGGTACCACTCGTTGCACCGGCAGACGACGGACGTGCGGCTGTTGGAGGTAGAGAGAAATCGTCAGACGCGGCGACTATTGCCGCGCGTCCAGGCGGCTCTTCGCTTCAATCGCGCCGGGTGCGGTCAAAGCCGTGCGAACAACATCACTGCCAGCACGACGGTCACGCACGCCAGCGCCACGATCAGGATCGTCTGCTGCTTGCGCCGGCGGTTGTCCTCGATACGCAGTTCGGCGATGTTCGCCCAGAGCGCCTTCTGGAGCCCGGGGTCCGTCGTTCCGCCCTGCCCGCTCTGTTGAGCCTCGGAGCCGGAGGTGACGGGCGCCAGGAAGCGGTAGCCGCGTTTGGGCACGGTTTGAACGTAGACCGACGCCTCTGCTCGATCGCCGAGCGCTTCACGTACCTGCTTGATCGCGAAGTTCACGCCCTGCTCGAAGTCCACGAACGTGTCGTTCGGCCAGAGCGCCGCCTGGATCTCTTCCCTCGTGACGAGCGTCCCGGGCCGGTCCGTGAGCAGGCGGAGCAGCCGGAACGGCTGCGGCTGGATCCGGATGGTCCTGCCGTTCTTGAGGAGCTGTTCGGCGTCGAGGTCGAGCTCGAACGCGCCAAAACGCCGCATGGCCCGCTCAGCCTACCACTTCGTCCCGCCCGGCTCCATAGGCGCCGGCCCAACCCCTTGATCCAGACAGGGTTGACCGCTCGCCGGGAGATCGTCGCCGGCTCCGCCCGCGCGCATGGACGGGGGCGTGCGACGCCTCGTATAAGTGCCGCAGCCGGAGCAACTCGCGGAGAGGACTCGCGGAGAGGAGAGGTCGCGATGAGAGGAACCTGGCGTGCATTCGTCCTGGCGGCGGCACTCTCGGCCGCGGCTGCGGCGCCGGCCCTTGCGCAAGTCGAGACCGCCGCGTCGCCCGCTGTGTCGCGCGAGGTGATGGAGCAGCTCCTGCTCAAGGGGGAGACCATTGCCACGAAGGGAAAGAGCAAGGGAGTGACCGAGGCCAGGCGCGTGACGCTGAGGCACGAGTCGCTCACTCACGATGCGCAGATCCAGGACGTGGACATCTCGATGCCGATCTTCCAGGTCGATCCGAAGCACACCGAGGTGGACTTCAAGGATTCCTACCGGTACAACATCGCGGCCTATCGCCTCTCGCTGCTCCTCGGGCTCGACAACGTACCAATGTCGGTCGAGCGCGTGATCAACGGGAAGCCGGCCGCCGTGACCTGGTGGCTCGACGACGTGATGATGGAGGAAGGGGACCGTCTCAAGAGAAAGGAAAACAAGTACGGTCCGAGCGCCCTGCGTACCGTCAGCCAGACTCAGATGATGAGCGTGTTCGATGAGTTGATCCAGAACCGTGACCGCAACGCGGGCAACGTGCTGTGGACGAAGGACTGGAAGATGTGGATGATCGACCACACGCGGGCGTTCCGCACGGGCAAGGACCTGCTCAAGCCCAAAGATCTCGAGCGCTGCGAGCGGACGATGTTTCAGAAGATGAACGAGCTCACGGCCCAGCAGCTCGCCGAGGTCATGGGGAGGGCCATGACGAAGCGGGAGATCGAGGCGCTCCTCGCGCGGCGGGATCGGCTTGTCAAACTGTTCAACGAGAAGATCGCCAAGAGCACCGAGGCGGCCGTGCTGTTCACGATGCCCAGCGCCTGAAGCCGTCCTCCCGGACGAGTCCCGGCCCCGAATCCTGGCGGGGTCCGATTACAAGCTTGGCCGTTTGCCGCGAGTCTTGAAATTCAAGGGGCGCGGCGGACCCCCTCGACTCTCGAAAACTCCCTGATTCCCTCCGGGAGTGTGGCACACGTCTTGAGCATGTAGACGGCATGGCACCGATGATCGTGTTCGTTGCAGTCGTCCTCGGGCTCGTGCTGCGGCGCATGACGCCCGAGGAGAGGCTTCGGATGCTGAACGTCATCCTCGGCGCCCTGCGATTCCTTTGGCAGGCCGTGACGCAGGCTCCCTCAGGCAGCGAGGGGTTTCAGGAAGCGCTTCGCGCCCGCACCAGGTGGGCCTTCGTGACGCTGGGACTCATGGTCGTGAACGTCGCGGTGTTTGCGGGCATGCTGTTCGGCGCAGGCGCCTTTTCAGATCCGCAGACGATCATCGGCTGGGGCGGCGGCATCGGCACACGCACGACCAACGGCGAGTGGTGGCGGCTCGGAACCGCCATGTTCGTCCACTGGGGAGTCCTGCATCTGGTCGCCGACCTTGCGGGCCTCGTGCAGACCGGCCGTCTTCTGGAACGTCTCGTCGGACCGTTCGCTTTCACCGCGGTCTTCGTCGCCTCGGGGCTGCTCGCCGCGGTCTGGGGTGTTGCCGTGCACCCCGTGTCGGTGACCGCGGGTGCGTCGGGAGCGATCTTCGGCCTGTACGGGTTGCTGATCGCCACGCTGCTCTGGGGGCTCGTGGAGCGTTCGGCAGCGACGATCCCGTTTGCGGCGCTGAAGGGCCTCTGGCCTGGCGTCGCGATCTTCCTCGTGTACCACGTCCTGACCGAGGGATTCGTCAGCTCGTCGATGCAGGCCGGGCTCGTCGTGGGGTTCGTCTGCGGAGCCGTGCTGACCGGCCGGGTCATTTCGCACAAACCGCCGGTCCGGCGGGTGTGCGCGGCGCTGGCGGCGACGGTCGGCATCGTCGTCATCTGCGCCGCACCGCTTCGCGGGCTTGCCGACATCAACGGAGAGGTCGCGCTCGTCAAGCAGATGGAAACGCGCACCGCCACGGCCTACGACTCGGCAGTTGGTCGGTTCAGGAAGGGGCGCATCGATGCCGGGGAGCTGGCCGCTCTCGCCGAGGGTATCGCGTCGGAGATGGAAGTCCTGAGGACCCATCTGGCGTCGATCAGCAACGTGCCCCGCGACCATCAGTCGCTGTTTACGGCGATCTCGGAATACGTGCAGCTGCGCGAAGACAGCTGGCGGCTGCGGGCCGAGGGGCTGCGCGCCGGACAGATGGCGACGCTGCAGAAGGCCGACAGCGCGCAGCGGGCGGCGCTGACGGCGCTCGAGCGAACCGACGCTTCCGAACAGAACTAGTTAGTCCTTGGTCCTTGGTTCTTGGTCCTTGGGTCCGTTCTTCGTCCTGGGTCCGACCCTGGTCCCCGGTCCTGGGTCCGTGACGGACGTAGGACCGAGGACGGACATAGGTCCAAGGACGGACCGAGGACCAAGCACGGACCAAGCCACCAAGGACCGCTACTTCAGGCCTCTTCAGGCACCGCCACAGGCTCGTCCTCCGGCCTGAGGTTGGTCATCTCGGCTTCGATCATCTGCTCACCAGCCGAGGCCGGCATTCCGTGGGAGAGATCGACGTGCGGCAGAAACAGCGAGGCGACGAGGCCCGCGATCGACACGACGGTGCCGGCGAGGAACACGCGGTGAAGGGCAGCAGCGAACTGGTCGCGCACCGGGCCCGACAGCGCCATCGCTCCCGACGCGGCGAGCCCTTCGGCGCCGCCAGGCAGCGATATCCCGGTCAGGCTGCGCGTCATGATCGCGCCCATCGCGGCAACCCCGATGGCCGCCCCGACGCTGCGCGAGAACTGGGTGAGCGACGTCGCGAGGCCGAGCTGCGACCGTTGCACGGCGTGCTGCACGGCCAGCAGCATCGACAGCATCTGGCTTCCCATTCCGGCGCCGAGCACGGTGCAGCTTGCGAGCAGCAGCATGCGCGGTGAGTCGCTGCCGAGCAGGCTGAGCCCCACGAACCCCACCGTCATCAGAATGCTCCCGCCGACCGCCGCCACGCGATAGCCCACGCGAACGGTGACGCGGGCGCCGACGATCGACATCACGACCCAGCCGAGGAAGAGCGGCGTCAACACCTGGCCCGCCTGCGTGGCGTTGCCTCCCTGTACGCTCTGCACGAAGAGAGGAATGAAGGCGATGGCGCCGAACATGGCGATGCCCGCCAGGAAGACGACGACGATGGAGCGCGAGATGACGGGCATCGACACAAGCTGAATCGGAAGCATCGGTTCCCTGGAACGGCGTTCGGTCGCCACGAAACCGCCAAGCAGCGCCACCGCGGCCGCCAGCCACCAGGCCGACGAACCCGCGTCGCCGCCGAGCGCGAGGAGGAGCGAACTGATCCCCAGGAACATCAACGAGGCGCCGAGCCAGTCCACGTGCACGAGGCGCGTCAGCCGCGACGCCGGGTAGGCGAGCGCGATGACGGCCATGCAGCAGAATCCGAACGGGACATTCAGGTAGAACACCCACCGCCACGAGAGGGCGTCAGTGATGTAGCCGCCCACGAGCGGTCCGGCGATCGACGCCACGCCCCACACGCCGCTGAAGAGCGCCTGGGTCCTGGCGCGCTCGGCGAGCGTGTACAGCTCCCCGACGATTGTCATGCTCATCGGGATGATCGCGCCGGCGCCGAGTCCCTGAATCAACCTGGCGATGATGAGCGTGATCATGTTCGTCGCGGTGCCACACGCCACCGAGCCGACGAGGAAGACGGCCACGCCAATCAGGTACATCCGCCGGCGGCCGTAGAGGTCGGAGAGCCGGCCCCAGATCGGGACCGATGCCGTAGACGTCAGCAGATACGCCGAGAACACCCAGCCGTAATGCGCCAGCCCGCCAAGGGTCGCGATGACGGTCGGCATCGCGGTGCTGACCACCGTCGCCTCGAGCGCGCCGAGGCTCATGCCGAGAAGCAGACCGGCCGTGATCGCGCGCCGGCGAGGAAGACTGACCTTCAAATGTGGAGTCACAACGGACATTGATAGCAGAGTACCACGGCACACGAGCGAGCGGTCCCTCGCCTCCCGCGACTCTGCAGGTGCCGCCGTGCCTGCCTGCTACCGGCTACTGCTTCGTGAGTGAAACGTTGATCGTCGCCGTCTGGCCCGGACGCACGGTGATGTCCGTGACGTAGGTACGGTAACCGTCCCTCCGGATCTCCACGTTGTGCACGCCCGTGCCCAGCTGCACGATCAGGCGTTCGTTCACCGGAGCGTTCTCCCACCGCTCGCCGTCGATCGTGATCGAGGCGTCGTCTGGCTGCACTCGCAGCGAGATCGCACCGAACTCGGGCCTCGATGGAGACGGCGGCGCAGGTTCCGGTTCCACGTCAACCTGATCGCGCGAGCGGGCCGGAGGCCGGCCTGGCCGCGTGCGGGATTGCTGCGGCCTGGCGTCCGCCGGTTTCTCGGCCGGGACCGGAGGCTCGGGCTCGACTTCTCCAGGGGCAAGCGGCTCCATCGCCTGGCGCACACTGAACGTCTTGCCCGGTTGCAAGTACACCTTCTGCCGGATCAGTCGATGTCCGGGCAGGTACACCTGCAGATCGTGTTCGCCGGGTTCGACGTGCAGCCGCTGGAACGTGCCGTCGAAGTCGTCAACCGTTCCGGCGTAGTAGCCGTCCACGAACACGCCCGCCTGCTTCGGCGTGACCTGCAGGCGCAGCGATCCGCCAACGTTGTACGCATAAGGGTACGCGTACGGATATCCATACGCGTACGGATACGGGTACCACGGCGCCCCGTAGTAGGGATAGAACGGGTAGCCGCCCCAGTAGAAATACGGGCTCGCGTACCACGAACGGTAGACGGTGGGGCCGTAGTAGACGCCGACGCCAACGCTCACCGCAGGACGCGATTGGATGACGGGCCCGTGGTGCTGAGCCGCGGCGGTCGCGGGAAGTGACAGCATGCCGGCGGCGATGCACGCCATGGCGAGAGTGGTTCGCGTATGCAGGGTCACAGTGGCCCTCCCTCGAGTGCTACCAGTGTGCACTGGACGCAACGGTCGTGCCGCTCGAAACCCGTCGTCAGTCGCGGAAAATCGCCGTGTGCACCGGATGTGTGCGTCGCTCGGCGTGGACGATTGTCACGGCTGGGTGACGGGAGGTGTCTGCTCACCTCGGCCCGGAGGCGGACCCTCGCCTCTGCCGCGCCGGCCCGACCCGTCACCTCGACCTCGCCGGCCCGATCCATCGCCGCGTCCGCGCCGGCCTGTTCCATCGCCTCGTGCGCGGCCCTCGCCTGTGCCGCGGCGCCCGGTCCCATCGCCTCGTGCGCGGCCCTCGCCTGTTCCTCTCCCGGTGTTCTGATCCGGAGGCTTCTCGCCCTCGGGTGCCTGCGCCAGGGTTGGCTTTGCCGGAACGGCAAATGCAAGTGCGGTCCCTGCTGCTGCAAGCAGGTGTTTCAGGAGCGCGCGGCGTGCAGGGTCGACGGTTCGAGGAACCACGTCATCCTCCTCAGCAGTGCGCATAGTTTTACATACTTAACACGGGGATTGTAGAACGACCAGTACGGGCATGTGATGATTGTCGGGGCCAGACTAGCGGACTGTATCAACTGGAAGAGTACCGCGAACAACGAGCGCCGACCGCGATCATCCGGCCGCGACAACGCCCCTCGACTTCGCTCGGGGCGTCCTGAGCGAGAGTCGAAGGACGGAGCGGCCGGTAGTAATTCGCGAAGGACATACCACTAGATTCATGCAGATCCGATCGACATCACGTCTTCGCCAGATCGCGGGAACTGCCGCGAGCCTCGTGCTCGGAGCCGGAGTCTTCGTCCTCGCGCAGGCGCCATCGTCTTCATCGTTGTGTGTCGTGACTGGACGCGTGACGAGCGCGGGCACGCCGCTTCCTGGTGTGTCGATTCTTACGTCTCGAAGCGGCGGCGTCGTGAGTGCGACATCGACCGACACCGACGGCAGCTACCGGCTTCGCGTGCCTCCGGGTGAGTACACCGTCGCGGCGGAGCTCGTCGCGTTCGCAAAGTTCGAACGGCCGCTCGTCGTGACGCCAGACTCCTGTGCGCCGACGCTTGACGTCGCGCTCGATTTGGTCTCGCGAACGCAACCGAATTCGTCCGCCACCGCGCCTGCG
>DASTDQ010000577.1:0-3944 GCA_035710305.1 Vicinamibacterales bacterium
TACTTCGAGGCCGCCGCCGTGATCGTCACGCTCGTGCTGCTCGGCCAGGTCCTCGAGCTCAGAGCACGCAGCCGGACTGGCGCCGCCATCCGCGCCCTGCTGGGGCTTGCGCCGAAGACCGCCCGCCGTGTCCGCGACGGACAGGAAGAGGACGTCCCGCTCGAGCACGTCGCGCCAGGCGATCGTCTCCGCGTGCGGCCAGGGGAGAAGGTCCCGGTCGATGGCGTGGTCCTCGAAGGCTCGAGCGCCGTGGACGAATCGATGGTCACCGGTGAGGCGATCCCAGTGGCCAAGGGACCAGGCGACCGCGTCGTCGGCGCGACCATCAACGGCACCGGCTCGTTCGTCATGCGCGCCGAGCGCGTCGGCGCCGAAACGCTGCTGGCGCGCATCGTCCAGATGGTGGCGGACGCGCAGCGCAGCCGCGCGCCAATCCAGAAGCTGGCGGATACGGTGTCCGGCTACTTCGTGCCGGCAGTTGTCGCCGTTGCGGCCGTCACCTTCACCGCGTGGGCGCTCGTGGGCCCTGAGCCGCGGGCGGCGTTCGCCATCATCAACTCCGTCGCCGTCCTCATCATCGCGTGCCCGTGCGCGCTCGGGTTGGCGACGCCGATGTCGATCATGGTGGCGATGGGGAAGGGCGCTACCTTCGGCGTGCTGTTCCGGAGCGCCGAGGCGATCGAAGTGATGCGAAAAGTCGACACGCTCGTCGTGGACAAGACGGGCACGTTGACGGTCGGCAAGCCGAAGCTGGTCAGCGTGCGCGCCGCCGAGCCATGGACCGAGGAGAACCTGCTGCGACTGGCAGCGGGCCTCGAGCGGGGCAGCGAGCATCCGCTGGCCGCCGCCATCGTCACGGGAGCCGCTGAGCGAGGGGTCGGGCCCGCCGAGGCGCAGGTATTTCAGTCGATGACCGGCAAGGGCGTCGTTGGCCGCATCGACGGGCACGACGTCGCGCTGGGCAATCGTGCTCTCATGGACGATCTCGGCGTGGCCCCGGGCGCTTTTGCCGATGCAGCAGAGGGCCTTCGGCGCGAGGGGCAGACGGTCATGTTCGTCGCGATCGACGCTCGTATCGCAGGTCTTCTCGGCGTGGCCGATCCGATCAAAGAGACGACGCCCGACGCGATCCGGCAGCTCCACGCCGAGGGGCTTCGCATCGTGATGCTGACCGGAGACAACCGCACGACGGCCGAGGCCGTGGCGAAACGGCTTGGCATCGATGACGTGATTCCCGAGGTGCTGCCGGATCAGAAAGCGGAGACGATCAAGGGGCTGCAACGTGGAGGCCGCGTCGTGGCGATGGCCGGCGACGGTATCAACGACGCGCCCGCGCTCGCCCAGGCCCACGTCGGGATCGCCATGGGCACCGGGACCGACGTCGCGATGGAGAGCGCGGGGGTGACGCTGGTGAAGGGCGATCTGCGCGGCATCGTCCGCGCGCGGCGCCTGAGCCGGGCCACGATCGGCAACATCAAGCAGAATCTGTTCTTCGCGTTCGTCTACAACGCGCTCGGCGTGCCGCTCGCCGCCGGCGTGCTCTATCCGTTCTTCGGCCTGCTGCTCAGCCCGATGTTCGCGGCGGCGGCGATGAGTTTCAGCTCCGTGTCGGTGGTCGGGAACGCGCTCCGGCTGAGGCGCCTGAGCCTGTAACGTGGACGTGAATAAATGTGTTGGGGTCTGACCCCTACACAGGAGCGGATCATGAGGAGATCGATCGCATCGGTGGCCGGCTCGTTCATCGTCGCCGCCGTCGTCGCAGGCCAGGTCGCGCCGCCCGTCCAGGCGCCGAGGTTCAGGGTTGACCCGGCGTGGCCGAAGATCCCGAACAACTGGCAGTTCGGGCAGGTCGCGAGCGTGTCGATCGATGCGCAGGATCACGTGTGGGTGCTGCAGCGCCCGGGCACGCTCGGCCCGGAGGAGAAGGGGAGAGCGGCGCCTCCCCTCCTGGAGTTCGACGCCGACGGGAACTTCATCCAGGCGTGGGGCGGGCCCGGCCAGGGGTACGAGTGGCCGAGCTCGGAGCACGGCATCTACGTCGATCCGAAGGGCTTCGTCTGGATCGGCGGCAACGGCGCGAAGGACCATCAGATCCTCAAGTTCACGAAGACAGGAACGTTCGTCATGCAGATCGGCCGGGCGGGCCGGAGCACGGGGAATGCCGACACACAGAACCTGAACCAGCCGGCCGACACGTTCGTGCACGCAACAACGAACGAGCTGATCGTGGCCGACGGCTACGGCAACAGGCGAGTGATCGTGTTCGACGCCGACACGGGCAGATTCAAGCGGATGTGGGGCGCCTTCGGCAACGTGCCGACCGATGCGCCGCCGAATCCGGCTCTTCCCGACGCCGACCCGAAAGGCGCGCCGCAGTTCGTTCAGCCCGTCCATGCTGCGCGCGTGTCGAATGACGGCATGGTGTACGTGTCGGACCGTGGCGGCAAACGAGTCCAGGTGTTCACACTCGACGGCAAGTACGTCACCCAGGTCTTCATCGGACGCGACTGCCAGGCGCCGGACTGCGGCAACGGGACAACGGCGGCGAGCACGGCCTTCTCAGCGGATCCCGAGCAGCGGTTCCTCTACGTCGGCAACAGGAGCCAGGCCAAGGTGATGGTGTTCAACCGGAAGACGCTGGCTCTTCTCGACTCGTTTGGACGGTGGGGCTCTGCCCCCGGCGAGTTCGGCACGCTCCATCACATGGCCGCCGACTCAAAGGGCAATCTGTACGTGACCGAAGTCACTCCGCTCAAACCCGAGAACAGACGCGTACAGAAATTTGTCTTCGTTGGGATCTGACTCGTCCGCGGCGTCTGAGTCGGCTACACTCGGCAACATCAGGCCACCCGCCAGCCACCGGGGCATGGAACCGTCATCACACGACATTGTGCCCAGCACGAGGTGCTGAAGAAGTCCTGACAGGGCATAGAGTTGGACGCTCTGGTAACGCTCCGCCACCCGCAGAGCCAGCTCATGGACTTTTCGAGCGGTTTCACGGTATATGGAGCAGTATTTTCCGGCCGTGCGTTACCGGCGACCGGCAACGGGGTTTGAACTAGCGGCAACAGCGGCTACCAGCAGCTACCGGCCATCGGCCGATTGAGAGGTGTTTGATGGGTCACAGAATGCTTTGGACAGCGGCGCTCGTCCTTTGTTTCGGAGTCGGTCTCGTCGTGGCGCAGGACAAGCCGAAGGTCCAGACCGCCGTTGGGCCAGTCGCCAAGGTTGGAGGGACCATGCTGGTTGTCGATACCGGCGGCGGCAAGTCGCTGCAATTCATCACGAGCGCGACGACGACCATCACGCTCCCGAGAGGCGAGCGCCAGGAAGCCGAGGCAAAGCGGGAAGGCAAGGAGGGTCTCAAGGTCACCGAGGTGGTGCACCAGGGCGACCAGGTTTCGGTGAAGTACACCGACGTTAGCGGCAAGCTGATGGCCCAGTCGATCGACGTGCTGCAGCGTCGGCCGGCGGGTGCACTACCACAGAAGTAGTCACGCGCAATGAGGTGCGGCAGCCGGTGTCGGACACCGGCTGCTGGTGGTCTGGCGCCCAACTGATTGAAGTGGTGTGCACGGAGGCTGGTGATGCGGCACTTGATGTGGCTCGTGGCGTCTCTGCTCACGCTGTCGGCTCCCGCGTTCCTGGCACAGGAACCCGCGGGGGGACAGGCCCAGAGCTCGAAGATCTGGCTCGGTCGCAACGCCGAGTTCGAGGCGTACCTCCGGACAGCTGAAATCGAGCGCACGACCGGGACGTCCGTCGGCGTCCTGGGCCCTCGCCATGCGTACTTCAAGCCGGGTGGCCTGGCGGCCGGTGCGGCGGTCAAGCCGTTCCCGCCGGGACGGCGGGATGGCTTCTTCGAGAGCTATATGTCGGAGATCGCCGCTTACAAGCTCGACAGGATGTTGGACCTGAACATGGTGCCGCCGACCGTCGAGCGG
>DASTDQ010000578.1:0-4277 GCA_035710305.1 Vicinamibacterales bacterium
ATCCTTCCACACCTGTCGTTCGCGGTAGAAGCGCACGGCGCCGGGATGGAAGGGGATGGGAGAGCCGGTGAGTGCCGTCGAGAGAGAGAGCGACTTGGCCTGCGGGTGAATCGCCGCGAGCTCGGGCTGCCGGTCGAACAGCAGTTGTGTGATGTCGTGCGCGAGCGCCTCGGGCATCGTCTCGGACGCGACGAGCAGGTTCGCGACCCCGACCACCGGGATGTCCTCGTCGGTGCCGTAGACCGCCTTGGGAATGATCTCGCGGTAGTACAAGGAGGGCCCGAACGCGCGCTCGAGATCGGGAAGCTGACCGGCCGTCGGCACGAAGCGCGCGGTCATGCCGGGCGTGTTGACCAGCTCGAGGATCGCTCCGGTCGGCAATCCCCCGTTCCAGAAGAACGCGTCGATCTTTCCGTCCTTCAGCGCGTCCGCCGACTGTGCGGCGCCAAGGCTCTGTTCGCGGATGTCGCGCGAGGGATCGAGCCCTGCGGCCCGAAGCATCCTGCGGGCGAGCACCGTCGTGCCCGAACCGGCCGCGCCGGTCGAGACCACCCGTCCCCGCAAATGGGCAATCTGGGTGATGCCGGAGTCGGCCGTCGTCACCAGATGCGAATAGCTCGAATAGAGCACCGCGAGCGTGCGCACGCGCACCGCGCCGAAATCGGTGAAGACATCCCGCGCGAGCAGCGCGTCCTGGGCCATGTCGGCCATCGTGAACGCGAGGTCCGACGTCCCCTGTTCGAGGAACTTCAAGTTGTCGACCGATGCCGCCGTGACCTCGGCGGTCGCTTCGACGTGGTCGAGGTGCTCCGTGATGATCTTCGCGATGCCGCCGCCATATGGGTAGAAGACGCCGCCGGTGCCCCCGGTCGCAATCGACAGACGGCGCGTGGCCGCCGACGTACCCGAGGACGGACTGCAGCCTCCCAACGCGATCGCCGCCGCCAGCGCGAACGCGACCGCGCCTGGTCTTGACATGCTGCACACTATATCCGGTTGGCTGACCTCGTATCGCTCGACGACATCAGGGCGGCGGCGACCCGCATCCGCGCGATCGTGCGGCGTACGCCGATGGTCGAGGTCAGAGGCCTGTTCCTCAAGTGCGAGAACCTCCAGCCGGGAGGCGCGTTCAAGATTCGCGGCGCGTGCAACATGATCGCGCAGCTTCCCCCCGGGGCGAGGGCGGCCGGCGTCATCACCTACTCGTCCGGGAATCATGGAACAGCCGTCGCACTCGTCGCCGACACTCTCGGCATTCCGGCCGTGGTCGTCATGCCCGAGAACGCGGCACGCATCAAGGTCGAGAAGGTGCGGCGGTACGGCGCCGAGGTGTTTTTCGCGGGATCGACGTCCGACGATCGAAAGGCGCGGGCCGAAGAACTGGCGCATCAGCGCGGCCTCACGATCGTTCCGCCGTTCGATCACCCCTGGATCATCGCCGGACAGGGGACAACGGGCCTTGAGATCCTCGAACAGCTCCCAGCGGTGCGCGCCATTTACGTCCCGGTTGGCGGCGGCGGCCAGATCGCAGGCATCAGCGCGGCGGTGAAGCGCATGCGGGCGCACGTGCGTGTGATCGGCGTCGAGCCGCTTCACGCAGCCCGGATGGCGCGGTCCATTGGCGCAGGCCATCCGGTCACGCTCGACAAGGCGGTCAGCATTGCCGATGGCCTTCTGACCTTGCGGCCTGGCGACCTGACGTTCGCGCACGTTCGCGAGCTGGTGGACGACGTCGTGTCCATTGACGACGAGTCGATCGCGAGCGCGGTGCGATGGCTGTTTACGGAAGCGAAGCTGGTGGCCGAGCCGAGCGGCGCCGCGGCCGTGGCGGCGGCGCTTCGAGCTGGCGAGGGAGCCAACGTCGTGGCGGTCGTCTCCGGCGGCAACGTGGACGCGCGGGACTTCGCCGAGTATGTCCGTTAAACTGACCTCTCCTCGCGCAGGCTGAAGCCTGCGCGCTACGCGTGTTAGGTAGATCGGGGGCTTCAGCCCCCGCGGCAGCGACGCATGTTACGTAGAGCGGCAGCGACCGGAGCCCGGAACCGCAGGGACGTCCGCCTCGTCACATGGAGTTGAATCCTATGAGAAGCACGGTGCACGCGCTGGGTTTTCTCGTCAAAGGGCCCATCATCCTGGCGTTTCTCTTCCTCATCAACCTGATGACGGGAGGGCCGTGGTGGGTGCAATGGCCCGCGCTCGGCATCGGCATCGCCTGGGTGTTCAGCCTGATTCGGGTCCTCAAGGCGCTCGTCATCGTCGGGGGCCTCGCCGGTCTCGTTGCGTACTTGAACCGGCAGCAGCAGCGCTGACCTCTCCCGGTCGCACGGGCTGAAGCCTGCGCGACGGCAGCCCCTCCGTCCGGCGCAGGAATTGCCATTCCTTTCGGCCGCGCGTATCGCAAGAACTGTGGCGTCTCACAGCCCACGGCCGTCGTTCCGGCCGTTTCCCTTGCGGCATGCCTCTCGCACCAAGACGTACAATGTTCGTGGAGCCGGCGAGGACATGGCGCAGCAGACCCGCGCGATCACGGCCGACGAGTTGTGGCGCATGCCGGACGACGGCTATCACCGGTACGAGCTGGACCGAGGGCGGCTGCTCGTGATGACACCGGCAGGCGGCCTGCACGGTCTGGTCGCGAGTCGGCTGCACGTGGCCTTGGCGACGCACGTGGACGAAGGCCGGTTGGGTGTCGTATTGTCGGCCGACACCGGCTTCAAGCTCGAGAGCGATCCCGACACGGTCCGGGCGCCGGACGTCGCCTTCATTGCGCGTAAGCGAATCGCGGCAGAGGGGATTTCGGAACGCTTCTGGCACGGCGCCCCAGGCCTCGCCGTCGAGGTGTTGTCGGCGAGCGATCGTCGGTCCGACGTCAACGAGAAGATCGCACAGTATCTGCAGCTGGGCGTGAAGCAGGTGTGGTTCGTGGAGCCATCACAACGCCGCGTGACCGTCCACACTCCCGGCCATCCGCCGCAGGAGCTTCACGAATCGGACACGCTAGACGGCGGTGAGTTGCTCCCCGGGTTCCGCTATTCGCTATCGAAGCTGTTCACGGTCGACCTGTAGAGAACCTGTCCAGCGCACGCTAAAGCGTGCGCTCTACGACATCAGGATCCTCCTCGCCTCTGCCAGTCCCTCTTCGACGGTGGCGATCTCTCCATCGAGCTGCTTCTCGTAGACCTGTTTCAGCACTTCTCCGACGCGGGGACCCGGCGTGAGACCGAGCTCGAGCAGATGGCGTCCGAGCACGAGCGGCGCAGGCGGGCGGTGCTCGACGCCGAGACCGCGCGCCCGGGCGATGAACCAGTCCATCGCGGAGCAGTCGAAGTCGCCGGTCCGTCCAAGGCAGTCGGCGCGCGCCAGCCGGGCGAGCAGCTCGAGGTCAACCTTCTGCGCGAGGCGGCGGAACGCACCGTCGCCGGCGTTGCCCGCCTTGTGCAGCATGCCCGGCTTCAGGTGGTGGGCCACGAGTCCGGCGACCTGTTGACGCACGTCGAAGCCGTCGATGGTGTGCACGTTCAGTCGATCGAGCAGGCGCATCGCCGGCTCGACGCCCGCATCCTCGTGATTGTGCGAGCGCAGGCGGCCGTCGATGAATGCGGTCGTTGCGGGTTTCCCCAGGTCGTGGCAGACGGCGCCCAGCATGATCGTCAGCAGCCGCGGCCGATCCAGGTCGCCGTTCAGCTCGCGCGCGCGGTCGATGACCATGAGCGTGTGCGTCCAGACGTCTCCTTCCGGGTGCCACTCCTTTTCCTGGGGGCAGCCGACGAGCGGCGCCATCTCGGGCAGCACGCGCTGGACGAGGCCGAGGTCCAGCGCGAGGGCGAATCCGATGGAGGGGCGCGCCGAGCAGAGGAGCTTCTCGATCTCGCCCCAGATCCGTTCGGCAGGCAGATCGTCGAGCGGGATGCGCCGGCAGACATCCGCCGTTGCAGGATCGAGGGTGAACTCGAGTCGGGCGGCGAACTGGACGGCTCTGAGGACGCGGAGGCTGTCGTCGCCGAACGTGTCCAGGTCGACCGCACGCAGCAGGCGGCGATCGAGATCGCCTCGTCCGTCCCACGGGTCCTCGTACGCGCCGGTGAGGGGATCCCACGAGATCGCGTTGATGGTGAAGTCGCGCCGGCGCGCCGCGTCGCGGAGCGACATCCCAGGATCGCCGATCACGGCGAATCCCTTGTGTCCGTGGCCGCGCTTGGACTCTCGCCTCGGGAGCGCCACGTCGATCTCAGCACCGCCGGGACCGAAGACCTTGTGGACGGGAAAGCTCTGGCCGA
>DASTDQ010000579.1:0-8104 GCA_035710305.1 Vicinamibacterales bacterium
CTTCAACCGGACCGTGACAGGCGTAGTGTCCCGGCTTCAACCGGACCGTGACAGACGTAGTGTCCGGCTTCAGCCGGACCGGGACAGACGTAGTGTCCGGCTTCAGCCGGACCTCTTACTTCGACGGTAGATCGACCGTCACAACCGCGATGGGCCGCGAGCCGGCGTAGACGTGTCCTTCACGGTAGCGCTGCCAACGGTGTTGTCCCACTCGGTGAGCATCTGCCCGTTCAGGCCGCTGACGTAGTAGAACGTCCGCCCCGCCGTCAAACCGCCTTCTTCACGCGCCCGCCTGGCGCATTAGATGCCAGATCTTCATCGGCAGGTGCCCGCGGCACGATTGCGGCAGCTGGTCGGAGTTGTCAAGACGACGACCGCAGAAACCATGCAAATTGACTTGCGCGGGTGTTGCTCGGTCCGGCTGAAGCCGGACACTACGTACGACCGGCGTTCACGGGTCCGGCTGAAGCCGGACACTACTTGACGTCCGCGCGCATGCACGGAGTGGTCGTCGCTGACTCTCTTCCCTCACCGAGCGACGGTCCCAGCACGGTGAGCGCGAACGAGAGATCGCTGCGCTCGAAGCGACGGGCCTCCACGACGCGGAGTGGCCGGCCCAGTTCCGCGTAGCGCGTCTCGATGCCCTTCACGAGCCCGTCCTGGGCCTCCAGCGACGACAGCACGCCAATGCAGACGCCGCGCTCGAGGTCGTCGAGCGTCAACTGCTCCACCGGCGGGCTCGGGGCGACGCGCCCCAGCAGGTTGGTGAACCACGCCCTTGTCGCCACGAAGCTGTCGAAAACGGGTCGGAGCGGCACGGTCCCGTGCGCCGTCGTGACCTGTTCGTTCGAGAGCCAGTATTTGATGCCGATGAGCGAGGGGTCGAGCCCGGCCGTGAACCGGTCGGCTTCGACGAACAGCTCGATCATCTGGGCGCGGTACCCGGGCGTGTTCACGCCGTACGACGAACGCTCAGGCGCGATCCATGCGTTGAGGATCGAGAACCACACGACGAACATCAGGATCCGGAGGCGATCCCGCATCAGCATCATGGCGGTCACGCCGGCGAGGGCGAACACGGCCGGGGAGACGACTGCCGGAAATCGATCCAGGCCCACGGCGGCGGACATCGCGTCCATCGCGCGCGGCAACGGCGCCGGCAGAAAGAGCAGCAGCGTGCCCACGACGGCAAGAAAAGCCGCCGCCACGAGAATCGGCCGGCTCTCCCGGAGGCGATCCGACAGCGCCGCCGCCAGGGAGGGAAACGCGTACAGGTAGATCGGAAACGCGTGATAGGAGTAATCGAGCGCGACCTGGTGGCGGACGAACTGGAACCAGCACATGATGGCGACGCCCGCCCACGCCAGAACGACCAGCGTCAACTTCATCCGGCGATCCGGATCGTCCCGGCGCCCGAACGCCACCGCAAGCCCGGCGATCAGAGAAGACATCGGGATCACCAGGTAGAGCGCCGACGGGAGCCAGTCCTTCACATTCGCCATCCACCAGATGTCCGCATCCGGCTGTGAGTACTTCACGGCCGCTTCGATCTGCGGCATGAAGAACAGCCAGGCGCCTCCCGTGGCGCGATTGACGATGGCAAGGGACAGCGTGATCAAGAGGCCGCCGCCCAGCACCCACAACGCCGTCCGCGCGCTTCGTGCGAACGGCCGCTCGAGGCCCCGGGGGAGCGCGGCCCAGTAGAGAAACGCGACGAGCGGCGCGAAGGTCACCATGACGATGTACGCGTGGACGGACGAGGCAAGAAAGACTCCGGCCATCGTTGCCGACATGGAGGTCCGGCTAAAGCCGGACACTACGTACGCAGAGTGGCAACGTGCGGCGCAGACAACCAGCCAGCACGCGGCGAGGTAATACGCCGACGCTGCAAGCATGTGGTAATTCCATCCGCCGATTCCGTGCGCCCACGTACACCCCGCCCAGGCGACGCCGACCACCGAGGCAGCGGTCCGGTCGTGCAGCGTGTCGCGCAGCAGCAGGTAGAGTGCCGCCGCTCCTCCCGCCATCGTGAGGTAGGCGAGCACGTACGATCCTGCGATCGTGCCCATCAGCGTGTGGATCACGTAGCCCGGCAGGACCCACGGCAGCCGCGAGATCTTGTAGTTGCTGTTGTCGTCGAAGACCCAGAGGTGCTCCGGGTAGTGCCAGAAGTAGCCGAGGTACACGAACGCGTCGAGATTGCCAGGCCAGTCGAAGCCGAAATCGTCGTTCCCCGCGGCCAGCAGGACGGCAGGAACCAGGACGGGCGCGAGCAGGAACCAGCCGCGTCCCGCGCGTCCGTGGCGCTCGTTCACGAGCGCACTCTCGCCTTGACGGCCGCGCGCGTCTCGCGATCCAGCTCGCGCCGGCGGAGGGTCTCGCGCTTGTCGTGTGCCTGCTTGCCCTTGACGAGCGCGAGAGCCACCTTCACGCGCCCCTTGAGCAGGTACATGCGCAGCGGTACGAGCGTCAGCCCTTTCTCGATGACGCGTCCCGTGAGCTTCTGGATCTCGTGACGGTGCAGGAGCAGCTTGCGCTGCCGGCGCTCGTCGTGATGGGCGTAGCCGGTGTGGCTGTAGGGGCTGATGTGGACGTTCATCAGCCAGACCTCACCGTGCTCGATCCGGGCGTAGCTGTCGCGGAGGTTGACCGAGGCCTCGCGTATCGCCTTCACCTCGGTGCCGAGCAGGACGATGCCGGCCTCCCACGTGTCGATCACGTGATAGTCGTGAAGGGCCTTGCGGTTGTCCGCAATGGTGCGCTGAGCCTTCTCGCGATCGGTCTTGTCGCTGGCCACGGTCCGGCGCGAATCGTACCACGCGCACGTGGGACGGCAGATCGACGACGACCAGGCCGAACAGGGCGATGGCGGCCCCGTGGGCCCACGGGCGGCTCCGCCCCGCGACCAGTCTCACCAGCCGATCGACGCCGGTGGCGCCGAGCATCGCCACCGCGAGGGTCACGACGAACAGCATCCGCCCGGGAATCCGAAGACCCGGAAAGAACAGGTAGTGCATCCGGTAGAACGGCAGCACACCTGCCAGGACGAATGCGATGAAGCCGAGCGCCAGTATCGCGAACAGGATGGCGACACGGCGATGATCGCGGCCGATGAAGGCGAAGGGCACGGCCAGCGCCAGGACCCAGCCGACGTACGCGGTGTGATCGCCCATGAACCGCAGGGGGGATTCGACGGGAATGCCAGAGAACGGGAAGAAGAACGTTCCCAGATCGCGAAGCAACCATGCACCGCGCACCGCAGTCGAAAACGGCACGCCACCGGTGCGGGCCGCCTCGCTCACCAGCTGCAACGAGGGGAGCAGCTCGAACGACGCCAGGCCGGCGGCGAGGATGCCGGCGATGCCGAGTTGCGCGATCGGCAGCAGCCGCGCCGAACCACGCCGGCCGTCCGACGGGAACAGCGCCAGCCAGAGCATACATACCGCTGCCGCCGCGGCCACATAGATCGTTCCCTGGAGGTACCCGGCCAGGAACTGCACCACCAGAACGATCACCAGTGCGGGGTGCGGCCACGGCGTCGATCGTCGGGCCGAATAGATGATCAGGCCGAGGACCCACGGCAGCCACGCGGTCGCAAACAGCAGCAGCAGGTGACCGTTGTAGATCCATGCCGGGACGCTTCCCCCGAGCGTGAATGCGACGGCAGCGGCCGCCGCCGAAGTCCATCGCAATCCGATGACGCGAGTCAGGAACGCCGTGCCGACGCCGGCGATCCACATGTGCAGCGCCATCATCCACGAAAAGAACGCGGCGGGCGGGAACCACCGCAGCAGCATCGCCGGCGGGCACAGGACCGTCGTCTCGGTGTCGGCGAGGTGTGGCGTGCCGCCGAAGAGGAACGGATCCAATGTGGCAGCCGGCCAAGCGACAGCACGGACCGCGCATACAGCTCCCACCCATACAGGTTGCTGGCGTCGGTGCCTGACAGCACGCCCGCACGCGATCCGAAGAGAGGGCGGAGCGTGAAGAGCACCAGCGCTGCGACCGGCACGGCAACGATCGCGAGGCCGCGATCGCAGATCGTCAACGAGGTCGCTCCTAGCGGGGAGTCGGAGCTCGTGTCCAGGGCACCTCGCCTGGTCGGCTCACTCATCGCGCGGACCCGCTCCCGCGAGCACGCGCCGGCACACCCGCCACCGTCGCATACGGCGGCACATCGCGCGTGACGACGGCGCCGGCGCCGACCATCGCGTGCTCACCGATCGTGACGCCGCAGAGGATGGCCGCGCCGCTGCCGATGGATGCTCCCCGCGCGACGCGGGTCGGCACCACGTGCCAGTCGGCCTCCATCCGCAGGCGACCCTCCGAGGTCGCGCGGGGCCGCGGATCGTTGATGAACATCACGCCATGGCCGACGAAGACCTCGTCTTCAATCGTGACGCCTTCACAGATGAAGCTGTGTGACGAGATCTTGCAGCGTTCTCCGATGGAAGCGCCGACCTTGGTGTCGTCGCCGATCCGGCAGCCGTACAGGTTCACCAGGCCGGGATGGACGATCGTGACGCGTGCTCCGAGAACGACGTCGGCCGTGATTGGCATCGGCTCAACCGTGCTGCGCGGCCAGCGGCTGGCCGGTTCCAGACGTCTGCCGCGCCGCGGCTTCAATCGCATCGGCCACGATCGGCGTGACCGGGCGCTCGAGCCCGTGCGGACGAAGGAAGTCACGCACGAACGCCCGGATCGCGGCGGCGTCATAGTCGCCAGCCACTGCCACTGACAACTGCCGACGGTGGGTGTCCATGTCGGGCGCCAGCTGGACGAAGCCGCCATGCTCCTTCAGCAGGTAGTCGAAGTGCAGCGTGCCGCGCTGCCCACCCGCCGACTCGGGTGCCAGTACTGTCAGCACCGGCCTGCCGACGATGCCCGCTTCCAGTTCGGCGCTGGTGTTCAAGCCGACGACCGCCGCGCTGTGGTGGACGGTGTCGAAGAGCGTCTGGTCGCCGTTCATCCTCCGTGGCATGGCCACCGCGATTTGCCGGTCCGCGGTCTTGAATCCCTTCCAGGATTTCGTTCGGCGCGGATGCGGCCGGATCAGCACGTTGCAGCGGCGCAGCGCCGGCGCCAGGCGGATCTCCTCGATCCAACGCTGGACGAATTCGAATTCGTGCCCGGCCACGAATTCGGACGAGCAGAGATAACTGACGATCGGCTGGCGAGCGTCCAGGCCGTGCTGCCGGCAGAATTCGTCGCGCGAGGTCTGCGGCGTCATGGCGAAGAACTCATCGAAGCGCGGCGCACCCGTGACGACGACCCTGTCGCCGGGGACGTGGTGCATCTCGACCGCTTCGGCGAATTGACGATGGTTCCACACCAGCACCGCGTCGGGCTGCACGTGCACCAGCCCCTTCGTCGACAGGTTGTCCCAGCTGAAGACGGGATAGACGACCGGAATTCCGAGCGCGCGTGCGCTCTTGACGAAGTCGGGCTGACGCGATGCGAGCTTGATGAGCGGGGTGATGACCAGCACATCGGGCTGCTCCTGCCGCAGCAGCGCGTCGATTCCGGGGTCGCTCGGGATCGTCTCCTCCATCAATGCGAACAGGCTGCGCAGGTTGTTGAAGCCCTTCTTGCTCAACCCGGTTCGCAGGATGACGCCGACATCGTTGTCGACGAGTCGGCCCTCGCAATGCGGACAGAACGCCACCAGGTGCGTCCGCTCGTCGTGGGTGATTGCGGCGGCGAGCTTACGAACCACCCGCGCCCGCAGCTTCGGCGCCTGCTCGAAGCGCTTGTCGAGATAGCGCAGATAGTCGCGCCATACGCGGAACTCGACAATCCGCTCCCTCCAGGCGTCACTGCGCTCGTCGGAAGCCTCGACGAACGAGATGCGCTCGTGTCCCAGGAGCGCGTCCGGCGGCGGAACGTCCTTCCGGTCGGCAGTCGACGCGATGCGCACGATATGACCGCGGGCCGCCAGTTCGAGTACGACGCTCTCGAAATGCCTGAGCATCGTCCGCAGGTTGACGTGAAAGAGGATCTTCACAAGCGGAACGTGCTCCAGCCAAGAGACGATAGGAACGATTAACGGAGTTTTCGTGCGCCTGGTTGACGGAATGGCCGTTATGCGGCCCCAGTCCTCCCCCGGCACAGCGCGGATTGCCCCCACGCACGGCGCGGATCATCGTCCCGCAGAATGCACTTGTCAAACGAGCACGTGGGAATCGTACCACGCGGTTGACCCGCGCAAGACCGGTTCATATACTCGCAAACCCATGACGACGTCGGTCACGCCTCGTGTCCGAAGCGAGGTGCCGGTCGGCCGCCGGGGCTTGCTCGTCGGCACGAGCGTCGCCGTTGCAGGGACGTTTCTCTTCCGATTCCTCACCGTCGCGTTCACCAACGATCACTTCGTGCACCTCTCGCGCGGGTGGCAGATCCTTCAGGGGGACATTCCCGACATCGACTTCTTCGATGAGGGCGTCTTGGGGCCGTACTACGCATCGGCTGCCGCGCTCGCCTGGTCGGGGCACAACCTCTTCGGTGAAGCGATCGTCACGGTGGCCTTCATCGCCGCCGCGGCCGGGCTCACCTTTCTGGCGTCCGCACGCCTGTCCGGCTCGCTGTGGCTCGCTGCCGCCGCGACAACAGCCGCGGTGATCTCGATGCCGCGGCTGTACGGGTACCCCAAGGTCTTCTTCTACGTGCTCGCGATCGTCGCCGCCTGGCGCTACGCGCATCGACCCGGGAGGGGCAATCTCGTCTGGCTCGCCGTCGTCACGGTCGTGGCGTTCCTCTTCCGTCACGACCACGGCGTCTACATCGGCGTGGCCACCGTCGCCATGCTCACGGTGCTGCACTGGGGACAGACGCGGGACGTCGTGGCTGCGCTCACGAGATACAGCGCGGTGACGGCGGTGATGCTGTTGCCGTTTCTCGTCTTCGTGCAGGTGACGGTCGGGTTGCTCCGCTACACGGGCGACTTGCCTGCGCCGTCGCTTCGGTTCAACCTGACGCGGTTTCAGATCGATCCGTCGGCACCGTGGGTCGTCGTGCCGCCGCCGTCGGGGCCGCGCGTGAACGTGCGGTGGCGGGACGACATCGACGACGCCGCGCGCCGGGATCTCGAGCGCCGGCACGATCTGCTGGATCCCCGGCACGTGGAAGACTCCACGTGGAGTTATGTGCCAGCCAATATCGACGAGAGCCACCTCCACGCGCTCGTCCGCGATCCCGCTGCCGCCGATACGCACGGTATCGATCGGGCCGCATATGCGGTCACGGAACCGCCACCGCTCTACCTGCGCCTGCAGCGCCGGTTTCCCGTGCTGCGCGCGCAGGTCGCGCCGGGGATCTTCTCGCCGGGAAACGCGTTCTCGTGGTTCTACTACGTCACGTTCCTGCTGCCGCTGCTGGGACTTCTTCTCGTTGGCCTGCTGCTGCGGAGCGGCCGCATCAGCCGGCCCGAAGCCGCAGTGGCCTGCATGGCGAGCGTGCTCTGCCTCATCGTCGTCCAGCAGCTCGTTCGCGGCTCGCCCGATTCACGGCTTCCCGACGTGGCGAACGCGACCGCCGTTCTCGGCGCCTGGGTGACCGCCAGGCTCCTCGACGCCGGTGTCGGACTCGGCCGGCTCGCGCGGCGCGCGTGGACCCTGGCCGTTGCTGCCGCTGGGATCGCCACGCTGTGGAGCGTCTGGACGTTCGCGGAGGCGTCGGCGAGCCTGGAAACCAGCCGGCTCTTGACCGGCCCCGCCGGTGTGTGGAAGCGAATGCAGGCGGTCTCGACGAACCTGCACACGAGGCCCATCGACAACTGGACACGCGAGTCCCCCGGCCTGGGAGGGCTCGTCCGCTACGTCTTCGAGTGCACATCCGCCACCGACCGCCTGCTCGTCACGTGGTTTGCGCCGGAGGTGTTCTTCCAGGCCGAGCGCGCGTTCGCCGGCGGCCAGGTCTACCTGATGCCCCGCTGGCACAGCTCGCCCGCGGACCAGCGCCTCACCATCGAGCGGCTCGAGGGGCAGCGCGTGCCGATTGTGCTCGAGAAAGCCGGCGAGGACTACGCAAGCTACTTCCCGCTCGTGGCCGACTACCTGCGCGGCCGCTACAGGTCCGCGCCGATCCAGGGCGAGTCCATGAGGGACTT
>DASTDQ010000580.1:0-10567 GCA_035710305.1 Vicinamibacterales bacterium
ATCGGGCGAGCACGAGGTGTCGGTCGTGTCGGCCGCGTCGATCTTCCGGCACCTCGATCGCAGCCGATACGACCTCGTGCCAATCCGCATCGCCCGCGACGGGCGGTGGCTGCTCGGGGCCAGGGAACCGTCGGCGCTCACGGCCGCCGACGTCGCGGACGAGAACCCGGCCGGAGGCGCCCTTCAGGTCGCCGAACCCACCAGGGCCGTGAGCGGCGCGGTTGACGTGGTGTTTCCAGTACTGCACGGGCCGTACGGCGAAGACGGCACCGTTCAGGGCCTGCTGGAACTGGCCAACGTTCCGTACGTCGGCGCCGGCGTCCTCGGCTCGGCGCTCGGGATGGACAAGGCGATGGCCAAAGCCGTCTTCGCCGCCCACGGCCTGCCGCTCGCTCCGCACGTGACGATCCTGGCCCATGAATGGGAGGCCGATTCGGGGAAGATTTCAGCGGAAATCGCCCGGAAACTGCGTTTCCCGGTCTTCGTCAAGCCCGCCAATCTCGGCTCGAGTGTCGGGATCTCGAAGGCGGACGCCGACACGGAACTGGGCGCGGCGATGTCACTTGCGCTGGAGTTCGATCGCAAGGTCGTCGTCGAAGCGGCCGTGCCGCATGCGCGGGAAATCGAGTGCGGCGTGCTCGGCAACGACGACCCGCAGGCGTCTCTTCCGGGTGAGGTCGTCGTGACGCATCGAGACGGCTTCTATTCGTACGAGGCGAAGTACCTGGATCCCGACGGCGCGGCGACGAAGATTCCGGCGGATCTGTCTCCCGAGCTGACCGACCGGGTTCGCCGCCTCAGCGTCGAGGCCTTCAAGGCGCTCGATCTCTGCGGCATGGCCCGTGTGGACTTCCTGCTCGACGACCGCGGCGGCGGTCTCTACCTGAACGAGGTCAACACCATCCCCGGGTTCACGGCCATCTCGATGTTCCCGAAGATGTGGGAAGCCACGGGTCTCGCGTATCCCGACCTGCTCGACAAGCTCGTGACCCTCGCGCTCGAACGCCACGAACGAAAGCAGCGCCTTCGCACGTCGCGAACCTAGAACACCGCACCATCGCACGCTCGCACCCTCGCACCGTTGCAGTTGGAGTGCAGCACTCGCGCACTTCAACCGACACTTGACATGATGGGTGCAATCGAGCGTGTCGTCGGGTATCGCGTCGACGCGATCTTTTGACAAGAAGAACGATTTTGTGCTTGACAGCAGCCAAATCTCACCCATAATCTACATCTGGTATGAGGGTGGATGGCTCAGCCCACCCGTTGTGACGGTCCAAGCGGTCCGTCGGAGGCTGAGCCGCTAATCCTGAGGAGAAAACAATGGCGAAGAAGGCCAAGAAGAAGGCCGCGAAGAAGCGGTAGGTTTTCCGCAGCTTCACGGGGTGCTCGATGGAGCACCCCATTTTTTTTTGGCTCTGAGTTGCTGCTCTCCTGACGCTGTCGCGTTGGTGTGAGCCTCAAGGCGAAATGACCGTCATCCGGGCCGACGTGCCAGGCGGCAGAGTGCGCTGGATGGCGAGGAGCAAATCGCAATCCAACCAGCGAAAGGGGGGATTACAACCATGGCAAAGAAGGCGAAGAAGAAGGCGGCGAAGAAGAGATAGCCCGCCACTAATCCCGACTCCCAACTTCCAGTCATCTGGGAGTTGGGAGTTGGAGCAGCCCCTACTGTTCCTTCACACCGTCCCAGATCCTCACACGACGAACGACATCGCCCGGCAGCAGCCGGTCCGCGACGTCCATGCCGTTCACCACGTGTCCGAAGACGGTGTACCGCCCGTCGAGGTGCGGCTGCGGTGAGAGCGTGATGAAGAACTGGCTCCCGCCGGTGTCTTCCCAGTCGAGCGCCATGCCGACCGTCCCGAGCAGATACGGCCGCTGATTGATCTCGTCGCGAATGCTGTAACCGGGTCCGCCTTCGCCATCGCCGCGCGGATCCCCGTCCTGCACCACGAAATCGGGAACGACGCGATGAATGGCGACGGCGTTGAAAAATCCCTTCCGGGCCAGTGACATGAAGTTGCCCACCGTTTCCGGGGCATCGAGGACGGCCAATTCGATTTCCACCGTCCCCTTGTCGGTCTCGATGAAGGCGTGCGGAGAGAACTGTGGCGTCGCGAGCGCCTGTCTTTCCGCCTCCTGCACGACGCGGCCGGCAGGGGCGGGCCGAATCGCCTGGTCCAGCCCGGTTGCGCCCTGTTCCCGGAGCAGAGCGACGGCGCGCACGCGGACTGCCCAATCGCGATCCTTCAGCGCGTCCTCCAGGACCGGACGTGCCGCCGCCGGGTCGAGCCGCGAGAGGGCGCTCAGCACGGCCGCGCGCGCCACGTAGGTCGCATCGCCGTCAGCCGCGCGGTATGCCTGCGCGAGCGGCCCGGCGGCGCCGGCCGCCTTCATCTCCGCAAGCGCATTGGCAGCGCTTGCGCGGACCATGAAGTCGTCGGAGCGCAGGCGATCGAGGAGCAGCCGGTCCACGCCGGGCGACTTGGTAGCCCCAAGCGCCGTCAGCACGGCCGGAATCACCCTGCCGTCGCGATCCTGCAGCATCTGATTCAGCTTGGGGATGCTTTGTTCCGCCGGCAGACCGCCGAGCGCGTTCGCCACCGCGACGCGGACAGTCCAGTCGGGATCCGCGTCCAGGCCTGCCAGGGCGGCCAGAAACGTCGCCGGCTCGACGCGAGCCAGCGCGCGGAACGCCGTTGCGCGCACGGAGGGCTTCGAATCGGAGACGAGTTCGAGCAGCACGTCCGTGTCGCTCTCGTCCGCCAGGTTTCCGAGCGCCGACATCACCTCGAGCTCGAGCGCTCCTGTCACAGACCGATCCGCCAGCATCCTGGTCAGGACGGGAACCGATGCCCTGTCGCCGAACTGCGACAAGGCGCGGACCGATTGAATGACGATGGCGGGATCGCGCGTGCGCTCGGTCACGATCTCTCGAAGGGCGTCGGCGGCGTGAACGGCCTTGAACGCGGCGAGGCCGCGGATGGCGAAGGACGCGGTGAAGCGTCCTGGCGTCGGAAGCAGGGCCATCAAGGCCGGCGCCGCGCGGTCGTCGCCGCACCGTTGCAACGCATACGCGATCGGCCACCACGACGAGACGGGTTTGCCCTGCGCGTCGAGGATGGCACCCGCCAGCGCATCGTAGGCTCTCAGCCGCGCCAGCGCGTACACGCCGAGCCGGACCGCCTCGACTCCGCCGGCCTTCGGGTAGCCGATGTCGTCAGGGTCGAGGCCTCCCAGCACGCCCGCCGACACCTGCCGCTGGACCATCGCGGCGATGGCGTCGGCGTCCGCGCGATCGCCGATGGCCCCGAGCGCCTCAGCCGCCCGCCCCTGAACGACCAGCTCCGGGTCGTTGTTGAGCGCCGCCAGCAGCGCGGGCCTCGCAGCCGACTCGCCCACCAGGCCCAGCGCGAAGGCCGCCATCTGGCGCACCTCGAACTCCTCGTCGGTGAGCAGGCCCGCGAGCGGCTCGACCGCTTCAGCAAGACCGACGCGGCCGAGCGCGAGCGCGGCGCGACGGCGCACGCGGGCCTGTTGATCGCCGAGCAGCAGGATCAGATCCGACGGCGGAGGTGGGGCGAGGATTTCCGGGAGACGCGACGTCGCAGCCTGAATGACACGCGGGGGCGGCGGGTTCGGGTCGCGGATGAGACGCTCATCCTCGAGTCGAAGGATCCAGCCAATCTTCTCTTCCCAGGTCGTGACCGGAACGACAGGCGCGGGAGGCAAGGCAGCGGGTGCGGCAATGGGCGCGACCGGCGCCGACGCGCAGGCGGTCACAACAAGGCACAAAGCAACAATCGCGCATTGCGCATTGGTCATCGGGTCGATCGTTAAGATAGCATGCAGCGGATCCGGCGCACCCCAGCCGTCATGCATGTCGTTTCAGTACATCGCCATTGAAGGGCCCATCGGCGTCGGCAAGACCTCGCTGGCTGATCGTCTGGCCGTGCGTCTCGACGCGGCGACGCTGTTCGAGGAGAGAGAGAATCCGTTCCTCGACGATTTCTACGCGGGCCGTCCGGGTGCGGCTCTGCAGGCGCAGCTCTTCTACCTGCTCAATCGCCACCGGCAGCAGCTGTCGATGCGGCAAGGTGATCTGTTCGCGCAGACGACGGTGAGCGACTACCTCTTCGACAGGGACAAGATCTTCGCTTACCTCAACCTCGACGACAACGAGCTGTTCATTTATCAGCGGCTGTACGACCTGCTGGCGGCGGACGTGCCCTCACCCGATCTCGTCATTTATCTCCAGGCCCCGACCGACGTCCTCGTCCGCCGGCTGAAGGATCGCGCGGCGAAAACGGACGGTGAGACGCTCGACCCGAGCGTCGAATACCTGCGCGAGCTGAACGAGGCGTACCAGCACTTCTTCTTTCACTACTCGGCCACGCCGCTCCTGGTGGTGGAGACCTCGCAATTCGACCTCGCCGGAAGCGACGAGGCCCTCGACGACCTCATCCGTCAGATAAACGCGATGGGACGGGGCACGCAGTACTACGTCCCGCGGGCCTGAACGCGACTCCCTGCGGCCGTGCTAAAGTCCCCCCGATGGCCTGGTTCAAGAAGACCCGGAAGCCCATCGCCTCCTCCACGGCCGAGAACCCGAGCCGGGTTCCTGAAGGGCTCTGGGTCAAATGTCCTGACTGCTCCCAGCTGATCTTCAAGAAGGACCTCGATTCCAACCTCAGCGTGTGCCCGAAGTGCTCGCATCACTTCCGCCTCAGAGCCGCTGAGCGGCTGGCGGCGCTCCTCGACGAGGGCCAGTACGAGGAACACTTCCCGGACCTGACGTCCACCGATCCGCTGCGCTTTACGGATACCAAGCCCTACCGCGAGCGGCTCCAGAAGACGATGGAGGCCACCGGACTCAAGGATTCGGTGATCGTCGCGACCGGCCAGCTCGACGGCCTCGACGTCGTCGTCGCCGCCATGGAGTACACGTTCATCGGCGGCAGCCTGGGCGTGGTCGCCGGCGAGAAGATCACGCGGGCCATCGAGATGGCGCTGGCGCGGCGCATTCCCGCCATCGTCGTCTCGTGCTCGGGGGGCGCGCGCATGATGGAAGGCGCGCTGTCGCTGATGCAGATGGCCAAAGTGTCGGCGGCCCTGTCCCGCCTCGACCGGGCGGGCCTTCCATTCATTTCGGTCCTGACCGATCCGACGACGGGGGGGGTGACGGCCAGTTTCGCGATGCTGGGTGATCTCAATATCGCCGAGCCGAAAGCGCTGATCGGGTTTGCGGGGCCGCGCGTGATCGAGCAGACGATCCGGCAGAAGCTCCCCGAAGGATTTCAGCGAAGCGAGTTCCTGCTCGAGCACGGAATGCTCGATCTCGTCGTCGACCGTCGCGAACTGAAAGCGACGCTGGCTCGCGCACTGCGATTCATGCGCGCGACCGCATCTGCCGCCCCCGAACCGGCCCCGGCGCTCGCCGGCGCCGCCGGCGAGACGACCTAAGGTCCCGTGTTCGAGCGTCCCGTGTTCGAGCGTCTCCTAGCGCTCGAGACCTACGGCATCAAGCTGGGCCTCGACAACATCTCGCGCCTGTGTGAGGCCCTGAACCATCCGGAGCGGGCGTTCCGCTCGCTGCACGTGGCCGGCACGAACGGAAAGGGATCCGTCACGGCCATGGCTCACGCCGTCCTGCGGGCGGCCGGGGTGCGCGCGGCCCGGTACACATCCCCTCACTTGAGCAATCTCGCGGAGCGCTTCGTGATCGGAGACGAGCCCGTCCACACGGCGCTCCTCGAATCGGCAGTGGACGACGTATTGCGGTGCGCCGATCGGCTTCGCGCCGAGGGCATCCTGAGCGTCCAGCCGACCTTCTTCGAGGCGACGACGGCAGCCGCCTTCGAGCTCTTCAGGCGGGGCGGCGTGGAGGTCGGCGTCGTGGAAGTGGGGCTCGGCGGGCGATTCGACGCAACCAACGTCATCGCTCCGCTGGCGGGCGCGATCACCACCATTCACTTCGACCATCAGCAGCACCTGGGCGACACCCTGGGAGCGATCGCGTTCGAAAAGGCCGGCATCATCAAGCCGCGCATGAAGGTGGTGATGGGCAACCTGGCCGGCGAGGCGGCAGCCGTCATTCGCCGATGCGCCGAGGAGCGAGAGGCGACGCTGGTCGAGGCGATGGCGGGCGTCCGCGCGGAGACGGAGATGGTCGACGGCCGGGCGCGCCTCACCTTGACGACGCCGGCGGGATCGTACGGCCCTGTCATGCTGGGCCTTCGCGGGGAACATCAAGTCGGCAACGCTATCGTCGCGGTCCGGCTGCTCGAGGCCGCCGCCGAATCCAGTGTGACGATTCCCAGGACCGCCGTCGAGCAGGGCCTCGCCGCCGCCGAGTGGCCAGCGCGCCTGGAGCTCCTCTCTCTCGAGGGCGGCCGCCGCGTGCTGCTGGACGCCGCGCACAACCCCGAGGGCGCGCGTGCGCTGGCCGACTACCTCCGCCGGTGGCATCCCGAGCGCCCGCCGCTGGTCATCGGCGTGATGAAGGACAAGAACGTTGCCGACATCGC
The DNA here is from genome assembly GCA_035710305.1 of Vicinamibacterales bacterium. Taxonomy (GTDB): domain Bacteria; phylum Acidobacteriota; class Vicinamibacteria; order Vicinamibacterales; family UBA2999; genus Gp6-AA40. The sequence goes on from DASTDQ010000580.1 coordinate 6,531, forward strand.
GCGCGCGCTTCTGCCGGTCGTGTCGTCGGTCGTGGCGACCGCTGCCCCGACGCCTCGCGCCATTCCGGCCCCAGATCTGGCGAGGCAGCTGCGCGCGGCGGGCGCGTCCGACGTGCGCACCGAACCGGACCCGAATGTCGCGATCGAGACGGCGCTCGAGAGGACCGACGTCGTGTGCGTCGCGGGGTCGATCTTCCTGGCCGGCGCCGTTCGCGACCGTCTCCGTCAGCGTGCTATTCTGCGCTGACCCCGACAGCCGATGGCTCGCGTCATTCTTCAGTCGTGCGTCGTGTGTCTGCTGGGTGCGGCGCCTGCACTCGCGCAGCAAGGCGGGCAGCCGGATCCTGCCGCAGAGACGCAAGGGAAGCCTGGAGGCTCGCTGATCGATCGGCTGCGCTCGTTCGGAGGGCCGATGGAGATAGTGTCGGCGACTCATGTGCGCTGGACGGGGGGCGTCGAGCAGGAGTGGGACGGACAAACGAAGTTCTTCGCCGAGCAGATCGATCTGTACCTCGACACCAACCGTCTGGTCGCGACGGGCAACGTGGTGTTCACGAACCGGACCGGGCATATCGCCGCCGAGAGCGCCGAGTTCGATCTCGACCGCAACACCGCTGTCTTTCACGTCGCCAGCGGCCTGATGCCGATGGGCGCCGCCGGCGCCATCCGGCAGGCGGGCAGCCCTGATACCGAGGTCTATTTCTGGGGGAAGACGATCGAAAAGGTCGGCGACACCGAATACCGCATTTCAGGCGGCGGGTTCACCACCTGCGTGCAGCCCACTCCGCGATGGGACATGGCGACCGACGACTTCGTCCTGAAGGTGGATGACTACGCCGTGGCGCGAAACACGGTGTTTCGCGTCAAGGGCGTCCCGCTGCTGTACCTGCCCGTCGTGTACTACCCGATCCAGGACGACCGCGCCACCGGCTTCCTGCTCCCCACCTACAGCGCCTCGAGGGTGCAGGGAAACACGATCAGCAACGCCTTCTTCTGGGCCATCAACCGCAGCCAGGATGCGACGTTCTTCTACGACTGGTTCTCGCGGTCGGGGTACGGTCTCGGCACCGAGTATCGATACGTCGCCGCGCCGGAGTCGTCGGGCAACCTCCGGCTGCAGCGGCTGATCCTGAACGAGGTTCGCGTGACCGACGGCGGGATCACGACGACGCTGCCGGCCAGCCAGAGCTTCGTGCTCCGGGGGAACATGAATCATGCGATCACCCCGCGCATTCGCGCGCGGGCCCGATTCGACTACTTCTCCGATATCGTCAGCCAGCAGCTCTACCAGCAGAACTTCTACATGGCGTCGCAGAACAGCCGGTACATCGAAGCGGGCCTCACCGCGGCGTACGGACCGGTGTCGAGCGGCGTCCTCTACCAGCGAAACGAGCTCTTCACGAGCCAGACCGACTCGTACGTCTACGGCAGCACGCCCCGGTTGACGTCGAGCGTCGCGCCGCAGCGGCTGTTCGGCTCGCCGGTGTACGCGTCGGTGAACGCCGAGTACGCGTTCCTGCCGGATCGCACCGTCACCGACGGAGTCGTCGTGCGCGACGAGGGTTACGGGAGGGTTGACGTCACGCCGACCGTGCGCGTGCCGTTGTCGAAGCTGACGTACCTGTCGGTCAACACCAGCGCCAGCTATCACACCACCTACTACACGCGCAGCGTCGATTCGACCGGGAACACCGTGGAAGACCCCTACCACCGCCGCTTCATGTCGGTCCGCTCCGACATCGTGGGCCCCGTGCTGACGCGAATCTGGGACCGCCCCGACAGCGTGTTCGCCGAGCGGTTGAAGCACGTCATCGAGCCGGCCTTCAGCGTGGACGTCACGAGCCAGATCGCCGACTACACCAGCACGCCGGTCGTTGGCGACGTGTCCGACTTCGTGGTCGGCGGTTCGACGCGCTTCACGTTCGGCGTGACCAACCGTCTCTTCGCGCGCGGCAAGCCGCGGGAGCAGGCCCGTGGACAGACACGGGAGTTCCTCACCGTCGGTCTTCAGCAGACGTACTATTCCAATCCCGAGTCCGCGCGCTATGACAGCACGTACCAGAGCACCTATGGGTACGGACGGCCGCAGGATCTGTCCCCCGTGGCGCTGACGGCGCGCGTGTCTCCGAGCGTCGCGCTCGACGGAAACCTGCGCCTCGAGTACGACGTGGCCGGGCTCGGGCTGCAGACGCTGTCCGCGGGAGGAAACGTCAATCTGAGGACCCTGTCGGTGAACGCCAACTACAGCCATCGTCGATCGCTGCCGACCTACAGCGGCTCGGACTACCTCTCGGCCGCGACGACGTCGCGGTGGCTGGACGGGCGCGCCACCGGGACGTATTCTCTCAGCTGGGACATCGCGCAGTCGAAGATCGTCAGTCAGACGGTTGCCGGCTCGTACGTCGCCCAGTGCTGCGGCCTGCAACTCGAGCTGCAGAAGTTCGATTACCCCGAGGGGTTTGGATACCCCTCGGACGTGAGGTTCAATGTCGGGTTCACGCTCGCGGGGCTGGGGACGTTCTCGAACTTCTTCGGCGCGCTCGGCGGCCAGCGGTAACGATACGTGAAAGGACTGATTCTCAGCGGCGGCAAGGGCACGCGCCTGCGCCCGCTCACCTATACCAGCGCCAAGCAGCTCGTGCCCATCGCCAACAAGCCGGTGCTCTTCTACGGCATCGAGGCCATCGCGGATGCGGGCATCAAGGACATCGGCATCGTCGTCGGCGATACGCACGCGGAGATCCGCGCGGCCGTCGGCGACGGTTCCCGGTGGGGGGTGCGCGTCACCTACATCGCGCAGGACGCGCCGCTCGGGCTGGCGCATGCCGTGAAGATCAGCCGGGACTTCATCGGGGCGGATCCGTTCGTGATGTATCTCGGCGACAACCTCCTCGACAAGGGCATCACGCATTTCGTGGAAGAGTTCAGGCGGGAGCGGCCGGCCGCCCAGATCCTGCTCACGAAGGTCCCCGATCCGCAGATGTTCGGCGTGGCCGAGCTCCGCAACGGACACGTCGTCCGGCTGGTCGAGAAGCCGAAGGAGTGGATCGGCGATCTGGCCCTGGTCGGCGTCTATATGTTCGGGCCGCAGGTCTTCGACGCCGTGAACCGGATCAAGCCAAGTTTCCGGAACGAGCTGGAAATCACCGACGCGATCCAGGATCTGATCGATCATGGTCTGACGGTCCGCCCTCACATCGTCGAGGGCTGGTGGAAGGACACGGGCAAGCTCGAGGACATGCTCGAAGCCAATCGGCTGATCCTGGACACGTTCGAGACGCGGGTGGAAGGATCCGTGGATGCCGAGAGCCGCATCGAGGGCAAGGTCGTGATCGAGGCCGGGGCGGTTGTCGAGCGCTCGACGATCCGCGGACCCGCCATCATCGGCCAGGGTGCGAGGATCGTCCAAGCCTACGTGGGCCCGTTCACCTCGATCATGAGCGGCGTCGAGATCCAGGAAACCGAGATCGAGCACAGCATCGTGCTGGAGGGCTCCTCGCTGCGGAATCTCGCCAATCGCGTCACCGACAGCCTGATCGGCAAGAACGTGCGCATCTATCGGGAACCGGTCAAACCAAGCGCCTATCGCTTCATGCTGGGCGACAACTCCGAGGTTGGTATTCGATGGTAGGACGCGTATGACGACGCCAGTGTCGTACACGAACGCCTCTGTCAAACACCCGCGCATTGCCGGCGTCAAGACGAAGCCGCTGCGGCTCATCCCCGACGAGCGCGGGTGGCTCATGGAGATCCTCAGGGCCGACGAGGCGGAACTCTTCACGCGGTTCGGGCAGGTCTACGTGTCGGCGACCTACCCGGGCGTGGTAAAGGCCTGGCACTACCACAAGGTGCAGGTGGACAACTTCGCCTGCGTCGCGGGCATGGTCAAGCTGGTACTCGTGGACACGAGGCCGGACTCGCCGACCAACGGCGCGATCAACGAGTTCTTCCTCGGGACGCAGAACCCGACGCTCGTGCAGGTGCCGAATCTCGTCTACCACGGGTGGAAATGCATCAGCCCCGAGGTGTCGCTCGTC
>DASTDQ010000581.1:0-4868 GCA_035710305.1 Vicinamibacterales bacterium
GGTCCGACGGGGCATGACGGTGGTGGAGTTGACGACGGCGCCCAACGATATGGGGAAGATCATCGGCCGGCAGGGGCGAACGGCCGCCGCCCTGCGGACGGTCGTTGCGATGGCGGCGGAGCGTCTCGGGGTCCGCGCGCAACTGGATATACGGGACTGAATCAACTCCCAACTCCCAATGCCCAACTCCCAAGCCTGATCGCGCTGGAAGTTAGGAACCGGGCTTTTGGGAGTTGGAGGTTGGAAGTTGGGAGTTGATTGGGACCGGATGGTACTCGTCGGGCGCATCGCGCGGCCGCACGGCCTTCGCGGCCAGGTTGTCGTGACGCCAGAGACCGACTTCGCCGAGGACCGATTCCGGGCGGGCGCGACGCTCTGGACGAGGTCGAGGCGCGGGGACGAGGTGCTGACGATCAGCACGGCGCGCCTGCAGAATGGGCGGCCCGTCATCGGGCTCGAAGGCTTCGCGACCATCGAGGAGGTCGAGCGGCTGGCGGGTCTCGAGCTCAGGGTGCCCGAAGAGGCGCTGAAGCCGCTCGCCGATGGCGCGTACTACGTGCACCAGCTCGTGGGCTGCGTCGTGGAAACCGTCGCCGGCCAACGCGTGGGTGAAGTGGCGCGCGTGGAGCCGGGCAGCGGGACGAGCCTGCTGGCCGTCGACGGGCAGCGTGGCGAGGTGCTGGTGCCGCTCGCGGCGGACATCTGTGTCGAGGTTGACGTCGCGGGACGGCGGATACGCATCGAGCCACCGGAGGGGCTGCTGGAGCTGAACCTTGGCAGGCAGCAGGCAGAGTAGAGCGCACGCTTCAGCGTGCGCGTGCAAGAGCGGGGAATGAAGTTCGACGTCGTCACGATCTTTCCGGCGATGATCGAGGCGGGTCTCGGCGGAGGAGTCGTGAGCCGGGGCGTCGAACGGGGCCTGGTGGACGTCGCGGTGCACGACCTGCGTCGATGGACGCGAGATCGTCATCGAAGCGTGGACGATGTGCCGTACGGCGGCGGACCCGGGATGGTGATGAAGGCCGAGCCGCTGATGCTGGCGGTCGAGGAGATCACGGCAACCCGCGGCGTGCCGGATACGGTGGTGCTGCTGTCGCCCCAGGGACGGACGTTCACGCAGGCCGAGGCCGAGCGGCTTGCCCGGCTCGATCACATCGTGCTGCTCTGCGGCCGATACGAGGGGATGGACGAACGGGTCGGCGAGCTGGTGGCGACCGAAGAACTGTCGATTGGCGACTTCGTGCTGAGCGGCGGCGAGCTGGCGGCGCTCGTGGTCGTGGACGCAGTCAGCCGGCTGGTGCCGGGAGTGGTGGGCGACGAGCAATCCGTTGCCGAGGACTCGTTCTCGCGTGGTTTGCTCGACCATCCGCACTACACTCGTCCCGCAGAGATTGCGGGCAAGCGGGTGCCGGACGTGCTGCTGTCGGGGCATCACGCGGCCGTGCGGCGGTGGCGGCGCAAGGCGGCGCTGGTTCGTACGCTCGACCGGCGGCCGGATCTCATCGTCGAGGCGGCCCTCGACGACGAGGATCGCGCGTTGCTGGATGAGATCAGGCGCGAGCGGTCGCAGCAGACCTGAGGTACGACGGTGCGAGGGTGCAACGTAGAGCGTGGGCTCGAGCCCGCGCGGTAGTGAGGAGAAGGCAATGAGTGCGATTGACCTGGTCGAGAAGTCCCAGATGACGAATCGACCCGAGATGAAGTCTGGGGATACGGTACGCGTGCACGTGAAGGTGCGCGAAGGCGACAAGGAACGCATTCAGATCTTCGAGGGCATCGTCATCGGCATGCACCGCGGGGGCGTCCGCGCGTCTTTCACCGTGCGCAAGGTCTCGTTCGGGCAGGGGGTCGAGCGCATCTTCCCGCTGCATTCGCCGACGATTGCGAAGGTGGACGTCATTCGATCCGCGCGCGTGCGTCGCGCAAAGCTGTACTTCCTCCGCGACCTGAAGGGGAAGGCGGCCAGGATGAAGGAAACCAAGCGCGCGTGATCCCATGGTCCGGGTGCGCGCCACGAGGACCCTCGAGAACGCCCTCAGGCGATGGGGGTTTTACCGCATCGCCGGCTGCGATGAAGTCGGCCGCGGTTGCCTGGCCGGCCCCGTCGTTGCAGGCGCGGTCGTCCTGGATCCGTCCTGTCACATCGCCGGTCTCGCCGACTCGAAGCTGCTGACCGCGGCCGAACGGGACCGGCTGCACGACCTGATTACCACGCGCGCGCTGGCCTGGTCGGTCGTCGGGCTCGAACCGGCCGAGATCGACGCGATGAACATTCATCGCGCGTCGCTCGAGGCGATGCGCCGCGCGGTGCTCGCCCTGGCCCCACTTCCCGATGCGGTGCTCGTCGACGCGTTCCGGATCCCCGACCTGCCCATGGCCCAGCGAAGCGTGCTCCACGGCGACCGGCGATGCGCCGCGATTGCCGCCGCGTCCATCGTGGCCAAGGTCGTGCGCGACAGGCAGATGATCACTCAGCACGAGCTCGATCCCCGCTACGGCTACGACCGGCACAAGGGCTATGCGACGGCTGAACACCGCGCGGCCGTCGACCGGTTCGGATACTCGCCGCAGCATCGGCGATCGTTCAAGCCTCAATCGGGGCTGTTTGATAGGATCGATTGAGTGCCGATCGATCGAGACGCCACGATCAAGAAGGCGGAGAAGCTCCTCAAGGAGGGAAAGCTTCCGGCGGCGATCCGGGAGTACGTCGGGCTCGTCGAAGACAGGCCCGAGGACTGGGCCTCGGCGAACGCGCTCGGTGACCTCTACGTCAAGGCGGGCGATGCCGATCGCGCAGTCGAGCAGTTCCTCCGCGCCGCCGATCACCTGCACAAGGAAGGCTTCTACCCTCGTGCCTCCGCGGTCTACAAGAAGGTGCTTCGGATCAAGGACGGCCACGACCACACGATCTGGCGTCTGGCTGACATCGCCGAGCGTCATGGCCTGCTGCTTGATGCGCGGACCTACTACGCCCGGCTGATTCGGGACCGGCGAAGCCGGGCGGACGAACGGGGCGCCGTCGACTGCCTGGTGCGGCTGGCCTTGTTCGAGGACGCCGACGCCGAGGCGATGCTGGTTGCGGCGCGCGCGCTCATTCCGCTCGGGGAATCGAAGAAGGCGGCCAGGTTGATGCTGAGCGCCGCCGACGACCTGGTCAAGCACGGCCGGGCGACGGAGGCCCTGGATACCCTGAAGGAAGCCGCGCAGATGTCGCCGGACGACCGAGAGATTCGCGAGCGCTTGTCGGCGGTCGCCTCGGGCGAAGGGGAGCCGGTCGAGACGCCATCGGTCGGAGCGATCACTCTGGTGGAGCGGGACTCCGTGGAGGCCGCTCCCGCGGCGCCCGATATCGCGCCGTCCCCCGCTGGAGCGGACGCGTCCGACGAGATCGCTGCCGCGCCACCGGACGAAGACACGGACATCGCCTGGACAGCGCCAGAAGCGGAGCCGGAGGCGCCGATCGTTCCCGGCGACGCGATCACGCTGTCGAGTGACGCCGCGGAGCTGAGCGCGGTGCTCGCCGAGATCGAGGATCTTCCGGACCCGGTGATCGAGCAGCCGCGCGACCTCGAGTCGATCTTCGAGGAGCTGAGGGCCAAGGTGGCCCGCGACCAGGACACAAAGGCGCGCGACCAATACGAGCGCGCTCTTCGGCACCTCGACGAAGGGAAGCTCGCCGAGGCCATCGCGAACCTCGAGGAGTCCGCGCGAACCCCCACAATGCGCTTCGAGGCCGCCTCGCGCCTGGCCCGCGTTCTCGTCTCGCGCGGCGAGCTCGCCGCCGCGGTTGACTGGCTCGAGCGGGCCGTCGAAGCGCCCCCACCCACGCCGGAAGAGGGACACGCCGCGATGTACGAGCTGGGCGATGCGCTCAGCCGGCTCGGCGAAACCGCGCGGGCGCTCGCCGTGTTGATGGAGCTCGAAGGGGAGTCGAACGGCTACCGGGACGTACGGACGCGGATCGCGCAGTTGTCGCAGGCGCAGTCGCGAGGCGAGGAAATGTAGTGAGGTTGGTCCTGACGGCCTTCTTCATCGAGACCGGCTTCGTGCTGATGCTGGTGCCGTGGTCGGAGTTCTGGGATCGGAACTACTTCATCCAGGGTGTGCCGCTGCTTCACGCGCTGCTCGCCAACAACTTCGTTCGAGGCGCGGTATCCGGCCTCGGGGTCATCAACCTCTGCGCTGCCATCGCCGAGATGTACGCCTTCTTCGCCGATCGCCGGCTCGACGAGCACAACGTCGTCTCGCTCAGGCACACGCCTGCGGCCGAGGAGTAGGCCGGTTCCGTGCGGCACGTCGTCTGCCTGATCACGGATCGCGGGCGGCTCGGCTCGAACGCCGAGGCCGCGCTGATTCGCCGCATATCGGTGGCCGCAAGGGCCGGTGTCCACCTGGTGCAGATCAGGGAGCGCGACCTCCCGGATCGTGCGCTGCTGGCGCTCGTGACACGGGCGGTCGAAGCCGCGCGGCCAACCCGGACGAGGGTCCTCGTCAACGACCGCGTGGACGTCGCCATTACCTCCGGCGCGCACGGCGTGCACCTGCGATCCGACTCCATGCCCGCGTCTCGAGTGCGGGCCGTGGCGCCTCCCGGGTTCCTCGTGGGAAGGTCGGTGCACTCATCCGGCGAAGCCGCCCGCCTCGCTGAGGAAGGGGGGCTCGACTATCTGATGTTCGGGTCGGTGTTCGAGACGCCGTCGAAACCCGGACGGCCCGCGGCGGGCGTTGCCGGCCTCGCGGAGGCGGTCGCCGCGGCGCGAACGCTGCCCGTGCTCGCCGTTGGCGGAATCACGGTGGCACGGTTGGGCGCGCTGTCGGGATCCGGGTGCGCCGGCTTTGCGGCGATCGGCATGTTCGCCGACGGCGCC
>DASTDQ010000582.1:0-6565 GCA_035710305.1 Vicinamibacterales bacterium
TCGTGCCCGGTCGAAGCCAGGACATCGCGGACTGGTACGCGGACACCGCGGGCGCCGTGATCGGCATCGGCGTGTGTTGGGCGTGGGGTATGATGCGGGCGCTGGGCCGAAGATCGCCGTGAAGGAGTTGCAGGGCTCGAAACGTGCGGCCGGTTGTCGGTTCGCGATCGTCGTATCGCGGTTCAACGCCGAGATCACCGAGGGCCTGTTGCAGGGCGCGTGCTCCGCGCTCGCCGACGCCGGAGTCGGGAGCGAAGATGTCACCATCGTCCGCGTACCAGGGGCGTTCGAGATCCCGCTCGTGGCGCGGCGCCTGGCGAAGACGGGGCGCTTCGACGCGGTGGTCTGCCTGGGATGCCTGATCAAAGGCGAGACGATGCACTTCGAATACATTGCGTCCGCGGTCTCGCAGGGGATCATGGATGCCGGCGCCGACACCGGCGTACCGGTGACCTTCGGCGTGCTCACGGCGTTGACCGACGAACAAGCGGCCTCCCGCGCCTTGGGCGGCGCCGACAACAAGGGCCGAGAGGCGGCGATGGCGGCCGTGGAAATGGCGACCCTCGGCCGCCGGCTGAACGAAGAGGGCCAACGATGAAGGCCGGCGCTGTGCCCCGGCCGGCCGTCCGGCAGCGTGCCGAGTCGCGGCACCGCGCGCGCGAAACGGCGCTTCAGATGCTCTATCAGTGGGAGGTCGGACGGACGCCGATCGAGGAGGTCTGCCGGACGTTCTGGTCGGATGGTCCTTCCACGGTGCGGCTCGGCGACGCGCTTCGCGCCTTCGCCGTCGCGCTCGCGACTGGAGTCGCCACACATACGACCGGGCTCGACACGCTCATCGTTGACGCCGCCGAGCATTGGAGAATCGAGCGGATGAACGTCGTCGATCGGTTGATCCTGCGGCTTGCGGTGTACGAGCTGCTGTACGAGCCGGATACGCCGGGCAAGGTCGTCATCAACGAGGCTCTCGAGTTGGCCAGAACCTTCAGCGCGGGCGAATCAACTCGCTTCATCAACGGCATGCTCGACGCCATCCGCCGGACGCTCGGACGCGAATGAGCGCTGAAGAATCAGAACAGGGCGGCCAGCGCCGCGCCAACTTCGACGAGCTGAAGAAGCTCGGGGTGGATCCCTACCCGCGGCGCTTCGAGGGCGGAGTGTCGATCGGCAGCCTCGTCGCCGAGCATGGCGCCAGGAGCGGCGAGGAGCTCGAGTCGCTGCAGATCCGGACCAGAACGGCGGGCCGGATACTTGCCATCCGGAGCTTCGGAAAGGCCAACTTCCTTCAGCTGTCCGATGGGCACGCGCGCGTCCAGGTGTACGTCCGCCAGGATTCGGTGCCCGAGCTCGACTTCAAGGTGTTCAAGCTCCTCGACATCGGCGACTGGGTCGGCGTCGAAGGACGGCTCTTTCGCACCAAGACGAACGAGTTCAGTGTCTACGCGTCGAGCATGCAGTTCCTGTCGAAGTGCCTGCTGCCATTGCCCGAGAAGTGGCACGGGCTGCAGGACGTCGAAATCCGCTACCGGCAGCGGTACCTGGACTTGATCGTGAACCCCGATTCACGACGCGTGTTCGAGGTGCGCAGCCGCCTCGTCACCTCCATCCGGGAGTTCCTCACCAGGCGCGGGTTTCTCGAGGTCGAGACGCCCATGATGCAGCCGATAGCGGGCGGGGCGCTGGCCCGGCCGTTCGTGACCCATCACAACACGCTCGACATGCGCCTCTACATGCGGGTCGCCCCGGAGCTCTACCTCAAGCGGCTCACCGTCGGCGGCATCGAGAAGGTGTTCGAGATCAATCGGAACTTCAGGAACGAGGGGATCTCGACCCAGCACAATCCCGAGTTCACGATGCTCGAGTTCTACTGGACCTACGCGGACTACAACGACCTGATGACGCTGACCGAAGACATGCTGCAGCAGGTCGCGAGGGCCGCCACCGGGGCCGACGAAGCAACGTTTGGCGAGCACGTGATCTCGTTCAGGCCTCCTTTCAGGAGACTCTCCCTTCGTGAGGGTGCGCGCGCGGCGGCGTCTGCCCGCCTTGGAACCGGCGTCACGGATCGGGAGCTGCGGACCCGTGAAAGCGCGGCCGCGCTGGCGTCCCGACTCGGCATCGAGGTCGCGCCGGGCAGCGGACCCGGAAAGATCGCGGCCGCCATCTTCGAGGCGCTCTGCGAAGCCGATCTCGTGCAGCCGGTATTCGTGTACGACTTTCCAACCGAGGTCTCGCCGCTGTCCAAGCAGAAGAGCGACGACCCCGATACGGTCGAGCGCTTTGAGTTGTACGTCGCGGGCTTCGAGATTGCCAACGCCTTCAGCGAGCTCAACGACCCAGTCGAGCAGCGGCGGCGCTTCGAGCATCAGCTCAGCGGGCGCGGCGACAGGCACGAAGAGGCGCACGCCATGGACGAAGACTACATACGGGCGCTCGAGTACGGGCTGCCCCCGACGGGCGGCGAGGGAATCGGTATAGACCGCCTCGTGATGGTGCTGACCAACAGCCCGTCGATCCGGGACGTGATCCTGTTTCCGCTGATGCGGCCGCGCGACGGGGGCTAGCCGGTCCCCGGTGCCTGTGCCTTCGTGCCTGGTCCGGCTATGGCGACGCGATTTTGATCGTGACGAGGTGCTCGGAGCCGATCGGCTGGCCGTTCAGCGAGGCCGGCGTGTACTGCCAGTCGCGCACGGCCCCGAGGACGATCTGGTCGTACACCGGCTGAGAAGACTGTTTGACGGTCGCCGACGTGACTTTCCCCTCGGTATCGATTTCCACGACGAGCGAGAGTACTGGACCGACCCGCCCCTGCAGGGCCGCGGGGATAGGGGGGATTCGCTGCCGGATGGGCGCGGCTGGAATCACCTTCACCGGCCTGGGCGCGACGGCAGCTTCCCTGACCGTTTCCGCAGGCGGAGCGGCAGGTTTGCTCGCGACCTGAGCCGCCTGGGCCGCGGACGCCGCGCGAGCGAGATCGATGAACCCCTGCGCGAGCGTTTTCAGATCCTGCGCGTCTGTCGCGTTCACGAACGCGGGGTCGGCCACGAGGTTCAAGACCAGGGAGAACTGCCTTTCCGCCTCCTCGTTCCGCTTGGCGGCGAAATGCTCACGGCCGTCGGCGAAGGCGCGGCGGGCGATCGATGGCAGCATCTTCCTGCGGGTCTCGTCCACCAGCTGCACCAGCCGCGGCGGCGCATCGTCGGCCGACGCCACGAACAGCGGCGACGCCGTGACGAGCGCCGAGACCGCCGCCGCCGCTTCCTGGTTGCGTCCGAGCGCAAGCAGGCAGAGCGCCTTGTAGCGATGAGCGTCAGGCGTGTCGAGCGACGCGAGCAGGACGAGCGCCTGATCGTAGTCAGCTGACTCGTAGAGCGTCTTGAAGTCCGCCGGGCGCTCCTGGGCGCCGAGGGCGGCGGAGAGCGAGATGGAGAGGATCGTTCCAGCCCACGCGCGCCGCCGTCCGCACGCGAGGGAGGGTGTCACCGCGATCTCATGTCGACAGAGATCCGAGGCGACTCTTTGAGCGTCACTCGGACCGCCTGTCGCTTCTCGCCAAGCTGCGGATGGCGGAACACGATCACGTGATCGCCGGGTGGCAGCGTCACGTTCGCCAACGGGGTGTCGCCGATGCGCGTGTTGTTGATGAATACCTCCGCCCACGGAATGGCGTTGATGTTCATCGGCACCTCCGGCATGTTGACGGAGACCGGCGCGGCCTGGCCGGCTCTCACGCTCACACGGCTCGCCGAGCGGAGCCCGAACGGCTCCGAGACGAATTCGAGGTCGTGGTTGCCTGGCGGCAGCATGATCCGGTCGATCTCGCTCGTCCCGATCAGGCGCCCGCCCTCGAGGACCTGAATCACGAACGACGACTTCAGCGAGATCCAGCCCCAGGATGTCGAGGGGGCCGTGCCGCCGATCACGAGCGACGCGGTGGCGCCCGGCTCCACCTGCACGGTGCGCCGGTACGTGGTGCCCGCGGTGCGGACGACGACCTCATGGCGGCCCGCGGCGAGATTGCGCACGGTGAGCGGCGTTCGTCCTCGCTCGACGCCGTCCACGCTCACGACGCTGTCAGGGGAATCGCTGGTCACCTGAAGACCGCCCGCTGTCGCGGGTACGACCGGGGGCGCGACCTCGGTAAAGGAGATGTGGAAGTCCCGGCCGCCTCCCTTGGCGATCTCGACCGGAAGCTGCTTGACGTTCGATCCCTGCCGGACGGCCAGTGTGTAGGCGCCGACCGGAAGCGTCAGGGACAGCGGCGTCGTGCCTCGGACCTCGCCGTTGAGGCGCACTTCGGCGCCCGGAGGGTCCGACTCGACGCGGAGCGATCCGCTCGCGGCTCCCGCGACGCCGATCGAGTCGGGCCAGGCCCAGACGGCGCCAGCGGCGGCAGCCGTCACGGTGACGACCGCGAGCGTCACGGCGATGATCCACTTTCGAGCGCTGGCCGCCTGAGGGACCTCGGGGACGGGCTTGCTTTCGGCCGCAAATTCAAGCGTCGCGTCTTCGTCACCCTGGGCCGGCGGCACGGCCGAGCGGTCAGGAAACGTGGCGACGGCGTCGGTTCTGAGGGGAGTCTGGGCCACGGCGCAAGGCACAAGCATAGCTCGTTGTGTGCCAGATTCGCCCTCCGGGATTCCCCCGATCCGGGCAATGGAAACCGCCTAAAGTCCGCCATTAGGCCGACTGTTGTCTGTGTCGTCTGGGTGTGTCTGGCAGGAGCACGGCATCCCCGTTCCTGATATAAGTGGTGGCCAGCGTGTCGTTTGAGCTCTTTGTTGCGCTCCGGTACCTGCTGGCCAGCCGGCAGCACTCATCAATATCCCGCGTTTCCCTCTTCTCGACGATCGGCGTCGCCGTGGGCGTGACGGCACTGGTGGTCGCGCTCGCGCTGATGACAGGCCTCCAAGGCGAGCTTCGAAGCCGGATTCTCGGCTCGACCGCGCACGTGTACGTCTGGAAGGCCGGCGGCCTGGACGATTATCAGGCGGACGTCGCCCGGCTGCGAGCCCTGCCGGGCGTGGCAGGCGCCGGTCCGGCCATCGTGGACAAGGCGATCGTGAGGTCGGACAGGGAGTCCGCCTTCGTCACTCTCAAGGGCATCGATCCCGTGCTCGAGTCGCAGGTCACCGACATCGATCGAACCATCAAGCAGGGGAGCGTTGCCGCGCTCAGCAACCTGGGCGAGGAGGATCGTCCCGGCGTACTGCTCGGGATCGATCTCGCGCAGCACCTGGAAGTCAAGGTCGGCGATTACGTGTCACTGCTGACGCTGGCCGGTATCGGATCGCCGATGGGACGGATGCCGTTTCCGCGGCGCCTTCGCGTCGCGGGCATCTATCAGCTCGGCCTGTACGAGTACGACTCGGCGTACGGCTTCGTCACGATAGACGTCGCCAAGCGGCTCTTCGCCAAGACGCAACCCGATCTGATACAGCTTCGCGTGGACGACATCTGGAGCGCCGCTGCGATTGCGAAATCGGTCCCCGAGCGGCTCTCCACCGATTACATCGCGGAAGACTGGTCCGAGTTGAACCGGTCGCTGTTCTCGGCTCTCTGGCTCGAGAAGATGGCGATCTCGATCACGATCGGCCTCATCGTCATCGTGGGAGCGCTGAACATCATCTCGTCGCTCATCCTGCTGGTCCGGCAGAAGGGACGCGACATCGCGATTCTGAAGACCATGGGCACCTCGTCTACCCGGGTGATGGGGATCTTCATGCTGCAGGGCCTCGTCATCGGCGGGGTTGGAACGACCGCGGGCGTCGTCTTCGGGCTGAGCCTGTGCTGGGTGCTCGATACGTACGAACTGATCCAGATTCCGATGGACGTCTATCAGGTGTCTCACGTGCCCTTCGTCGTGGAGCCGCTCGACCTCGCCGTCGTCATCGTGGCGACGATCGCGATCTGCTTCCTCGCGACGCTCTATCCGTCGCGGCAGGCGTCGAAGCTGGATCCCGTACAGGCATTGAGGTTCGAGTAACGTGGCCTTCCTGGACGTGCAGGCCCTCAACAAGGCCTTCGACCTCGGCGCTCAGCGCATTCACGTACTGCGGGATCTAGATCTGAAAGTGGGTCATGGCGAGATGGTGGCCATCGTCGGCGCGTCCGGCGTGGGAAAGAGCACGCTGCTGCACCTGCTCGGGGGGCTCGATCGTCCCGATTCAGGCCGCATTCTCGTAGCCGACACCGATCTACGCGCGCTCGGCGATGCCGACCTGGTCCAGTTCCGCAATCGAAACGTGGGCTTCGTCTTCCAGTTTCACCATCTGCTTCCGGAATTCGACGCGACGGAGAACGTCGAGATGCCGATGCGAATCGCCCGGCGGCCCAAGGCCGAGGCGCGGACCCGCGCCCTGGAGCTGCTCGGCAGAGTGGCGCTGTCGGATCGCGTGAAGCATCGCCCCGGCCTGATGTCGGGCGGAGAACAGCAGCGCGTCGCGGTGGCCCGCGCGCTCACGATGAAGCCGTCGCTGCTGCTGGCTGACGAGCCGACCGGAGATCTCGACGAGAACACCGCCGAATCGCTGCAGACGCTCCTGCGGGAGATGCACGCCGAGCA